>CAZSKH010000181.1:0-1640 GCA_964607395.1 uncultured Algimonas sp. | reverse complement strand
GATCTAACTCAGCGCGAGAGATAAAAAGGTCAGGGACCCGTTCCAAAATCCGTGACATAAAAAGCCCGTCCAAAACCCGAAGCGTTTCACGATATATCCGTAAAATAACCCGGAAATAAATTGGGGTAGAACAACGATAATCCCCAAAATTCCGATTTCATCTACGTTGAAATTCGTCAGGTGAAGACAGGCAAATGTCAGGGCGCTGGTGTAGAATGCGAAGGGGAAAACCCTCTCGACATAGGCCGCGCTGTCTTGATCCGAGAATGTCGTAAACATGTAAATCGCAAGGCCGAATAGGGCCGATATAATGGCCCCCATTAAAAATGGCGGTATTTCAACCTGAAAAAAACTGCCGAGAAACCAAATCGGAAGCACCGCCGCAAAGGGGAAAATATATTTCACGCCCCAGCGTTTTCTCAGCCAAGATCTGAATAATAACTCCTCTAAAAAAGGGGCTGCAACCGCAATGATAAATAACTTTCTCAGGCTGAATGTTGACATCCAATCACTGGATCGAGCCGGTCTGTCCGTATCCGCGAGGGCGAACACATAATGCGCGAGCATGAAAGCCGCGATGGATAAGGCGAAATTCGTCAGCAGTAATTTCCCCAAAACGGGAATGGCTTGCCAGGACAGCGGGTCTTTGCTCTCTGTGAAAAAGGGGCGCCGAATATACGCCCAAAACTCCCGCAGAGCGCTCATGCGGCTCTGGCCGAATAGGGGAAGATGCGCGGAGGAGATTGGGTGAAATGGGCCGGAATAAACATGAACCCATAGGCTTAAAGTGGCCGTTCTGGGTTTCAAGGGATTAATTCTGGATTGGTGCCAAAGGGCTGCGTAAGATAAAAAGACGGCACAAGCAGCAGTGAACATGAGGCGAAAAAGATGAGCGATAATTGGGATTTTTACATGACGCGCGTGGATGACGACCCTGCGTCCATCATGGTTGATCTGGGTATTCGGGAAACCGTTCCGTTCATTACGCATAAGTTTATGGGGTATATGAGAACGAAGATGAAAGACCCTCGGCCGGACGGATTGTCCAGTCAGGAGGAGTTCGAAACCCTATGCGCCATTGGTGATGCGGTTGAAAACGCCCTTGCAGCGGAGGACGGTGCCCATATCTATGTGGGCCGCAACACATCAGGCGGTCATCGGGATTTTTATATCTACACATCCAATTTGGAGCAATTACACCTCTGCCTTGGGGCAGTTACGCGCGCGTTTCCGCAATATGACTTTATACTGGGCGGGCGCGAAGATGCGGAATGGTCAACCTATCTGGATTTTCTCTATCCAAGTCCGGCGGATAAACAGCGCATGATGGACCGCCGGGTGTGTGAACAATTACGCGAACAGGGTGATAATTTATCTATCGCGCGAGAGATTGATCACCGCGTTTATTTTTCCGATAAATCAAAATTGAAACTCTATGAAAATTACCTCCGTGAAAATGATTATGTGAAAATTTACATCGGGAAAACCAAACCGATCTTGGGGGAACGCTTCATCGACTTTAAACACATAGGCGCACCAGAGGCTGTGAGCGACGTTGTTTATGATCTCTACACGAAAGCAGAAGAGCTTGGCGGAACCTATGACGGTTGGGGGTGCAGCGTTATAACGGGTGAGGCGGG
>CAZSKH010000180.1:2585-5383 GCA_964607395.1 uncultured Algimonas sp. | reverse complement strand
AGAAAAATCCCACAAAGGAGGGCGCGTCTGGTTACATTCACGCTTCGTTCAGAATTTTAATGTTTACTTGAAATATCAAATAGTTTATCGAGGAATCATGTATCAGCCTTTCGCCACCACTGATCTGAGAGAACGCGTATCGCGCGCCGTTCGCTTGTCCAGCGATCAAATGCGGGAGAGTTCCTTTATGATTGAGAAGTCCTTAGAGCTTATCGAAGACTTCCAGCATAGAACGAAAGCCATCGAAGCGCAGCGCCAAGCTAGAGACTAGCGTTTTGCCCGATAGCGTGACCCCTCCGCGCTCGCCCCTTGAGATTTAATCCACGTTAAATTCGCCTCTAAGCTGAAATCTGGCATGTTTATTGCTGCGTTAGCCTTTCATTAACAGTGGAGAGGCATCGGACCATGTTTCATAAACGTAGCGGCCAAATTCCGGCCATTTTATTGCTGATCAGCGTGAGCTCACAGCCCCTCATTGCACATGCTGGTGAATCGGCGGCCCTCGTTGTGCCGGACGCCTCTGTGTCTGCCGACCAGTCAATTGCGCCCCAGGTGAAGAACTTCTCCTTGGACGCCCTTCGTCACGATACGAAAGTCACGCTGTCAAAAACGCAGCGCTGGGTGAAAGATAAGACGCATCGCCCGGATTATGAAAACCCTGTCAAAATACTGGAAGTCAAAATTGATAGATTTCAGGATCGTGTGAAACCCGCTGGTCGGAACATGAAGGCGAGTTTGCAGAGCCATATTCCCGGGCAGGGCCTTGCGCAAACGGGAGACCGAATGTTCTCTGTCTTTGGACTTTTGCTCATGGCCGCCTTCGGCACAGTTGTGCTTTTGATGAGCTTAGCCAGTCCTATGTCGCGATTGGGCGGACGTCACTAACCCCGCGCGCGTCAATAAAGCGGCACGGTCGCGGCGATAGGGTCAAGCCTGATCCACATAGCTAAGGCCCCCGCCAGTGCGAGGCAAAGCCCAGCACATATATTCGCGGTGCGGGGCCTGAGGCCCGCATAGCTTGGTAAGGCGGCGAGTAATAATAGCGCCAGCGGAACGACCGCTACGCTTGGGAGGTCCGGCCCAACGCCCAACATGAGCTGGTGAAAAAGGCTGAACATATAGCCGATGACAATCGAGGCCAGCAGAGCAGTCCCCCCCTTTTTAATCATAGCGTGCGTCTTGAGCCTACGCTGGGTGAGGGTGGCAATGGCAAATAACATCACGGCGAGAGTGGCAAAATAGCTGGCGGTGGGCACGCGAATTTGCAGGAACACCCCCAACACAAAGAGCGGGAGCGCCGTGCCGATTAGCCCGTTTACGGATAGACGTTTTCGCCCAAAAATGATGAGGGCGACGGCGAGCCCTGCAAAAAGAACCATCCCTTCGAGCTTATATATCGCGGCAAGACGGTCGTAATATTCTCCGCCCGCGCCCGACAGCCAATTCAGGCCAAAGACCAACACACCGCCTAAAACCACAAATGCCATCATACGGGCCGCGCCTGTCGCCACGTCCTTTGGTCTGACACTCGTGTTATAACTCGCGGCGAGGCAAATGCCGGTGATGAGGATAAAGACCCATCCCAGCGCCGGGGCGAAAACCACTGTGAACAAACCGAACAGATCGAAAAAGACCGCGTCTGCTTTCGGCGCGGGCAGCGTCTCTGCGGACACCAAAGCCCACGTCAGGTCGAGGCCCTGCATCCCCATATGCTGCAAGGTAGAAGTTTGCAGGCTTTCCGCGTCGGCTTTGGGGGAGTGATAATATCCCGCGCGCCCGATATTGGCGATATTATAGGCGACGTAATCTTTGCCGAGGGCCGTCGTCAAATCCGTGTCATTGGGAAGCCGTTTATAAAGCTCGACCGCGATTGAGGTCGTGCTCGGCTGCCGAACAGATTTCGCATATAGCCGCGCTGCATTCCCATTATTGGCCGAGGTCTGGAACATGGTGGCGACCCCGCCGCTCCCGCGCGCTTCGAAATTGATGATCGCCCCGACACGTTTGCGCAGCGGATTGGTCTCGAAGAAATGCCTGGCCCCATCCAATCCCAATTCTTCGGCGTCCGTGAACAGGACGATAATATCGCGATCCGGCTTGCCTTCCACATTTATGGCGCGGAGAATTTCAAAAATACTGGCGATCCCAACTGTATCATCTGCGGCCCCCGGCGAGCCCCAGACCGTATCATGATGCGCCATGAGGAGAACAGCAGGTTTGGATCGGTCTTCACCGGCTATGACGCCTATGATGTTTTGAAAGGATTGTTCCGTCAGAGACTCTCCGCTCCATCTGTTCAGACGGGCGAGGGCCCGTTCTGGTAATAAACCGCTTGTTTCCTCGGCGGTCGCTCCAAGGTCCTCCAAGCGCCGCAGCAAATATCTACGGACCTCTGCATTTTCGGCGCTGCCTGTTGGATGAGGTTTTGCTGCGATGATGCGAACGTCCTCCATCGCGCGGGCGGCGGAAAATTCTGTGTCAGGGGCCACGGCAGATTTCTGCGCGGGCGGCAATATCGCAAAAGCGGCAAGGGTAATCCCCAGTAAGATTGAAAATAGAAAAGGTCCCCAAGCGCGGATCAATGTTGTCTCCCCATTATGCTCAGGTGACCGTGGGCCGAATAGTTAGAGCGAGTCAATCTTATTACCTCGCCCCCCGCAGAGACTTCAGAAAAGCTGATTCACGTTCAATGAGCCTAAATCCGCCTTATACTGCGTCATCTGCTCGGTATCGAAAGATTCAATGAGCCTCTCATAGGCTTCGGTGGCTTTGCGGTAACCCCGGCTGCTGGATTGCTC
>CAZSKH010000180.1:0-2485 GCA_964607395.1 uncultured Algimonas sp. | reverse complement strand
TCTGCTGCGTAAAAAGCCAGCGCGATGAAAAACAGCGTGATGAAGAAAATCTGCCAACCTTTGGCGTCCGTCTTGAGCACATAGGTGCTGAAGGCGGATAACAGCATAAGACCCAAGATAAACGGCGCGATGACCAAGACGAGATAAATAAATGGATTGCGCAGCGCATAGCGAAAATGAATGCGAATAAATCCCGGGACCCGAATGCCCAAAGCCATAGGGATATATTCAAAAGTCGCGGCTTTGACGTTTTTCTTGGTGAGGAACTTCATTGGGGGGAGAGTGCGCGGGATTGGGGTCGGGACGCAAGGGGGAAATGGGATGAAGAGGGTTCAGGGTAATTTTACTTTCCAACACTGTCAGACATGACTTCCTCAGCGGCCCGTATCTGGTATTTGTTTATATATATACAAACAAAATGTAAAAATATGTTTATATATATATAGACATTTTATCTGGTATTGTTTATGTATATATAAACATAATTTTTAAAAGGTGTGGCTTTATGGGCAGTATGGTAAAAGGAGCGGCAAAGCGTCAATTGATTGACAAGATCAATATGAAGGCGTCCATGTGGTCCAGTAACAATTGGACGCCATATGGCGGCTGGATTTTTAACATCCGAAAGGCGCTGGGAATGTCTGGCGGAGATTTAGGCGCGAGGGTCGGGCTTAAACGAAGCCGTATTTCACAAATTGAACAAGCAGAGCTGTCCGGCTCTATTACATTAAAGACAATGGAGCGGATCGCGGAGGGTCTCGGATGTCAGTTTGTCTATGCGGTCATTCCCACGACTTCGTCTCTAGACGACGTTGTAAATGAGCAGGCGACGAAAAAAGCTAAAGAGGTTGTTGGGCGCGCCGCAGTTCATATGTTGCTAGAAGACCAGCTTGTCAGCGCTGAAAAAACGCTTGAACAAATTCAGACATTATCGCGCGAGATGGCGGCAACAAGGCCCAAGGGGTTTTGGAGGCCGTGAAGGTTGTCGACCCCGCTCAAAACCCAGAGGGGGCGACTCCGCTGGACCCTGATGAGGCAGAGGGTCTTTTACACGGTCATGTTACAATGCGAGGCGAGCTGGACGAGCTAGAGCAACTTAATATCGCCCAAGGCTTAATGTGGATGTTGGCGAGGCCTCACTTCGATATTTTAGAACACGGAAATATTGAGGAACTACATTCAAGACTATTTGGCGAGGTATGGGCTTGGGCAGGCACCTACCGACGAACAGAAAAAACGATTGGCGTTGATCCTGTCACGATTAGTGTTGATCTGCGCCACTTGTTGGATGATGCGCGATATTGGGCGAAGAATAAAACCTATGCGCCTCTTGAGGCGGCGGCCCGCTTTCACCATCGCCTTGTGCAAATTCATCCGTTTCCAAATGGAAATGGGCGGCACGCTCGCATCAGTGCAGATGCGTATTTGTCAACTTACTTTGAGCACGACGCTGTCGATTGGAATGCAGGTCAAACTCTCATAAATAACAGCGAGAGACGAAACACTTATATTGCGGCTCTCCGATTAGCGGATGGTCACGACTTCAGAGCGTTGTTTGATTTTGTCGGTATGGGTAAACTGAACTCGTAGCCCAAAGTTTGCCGCTGACTAGCGGAGCCGTTTTCGCCCGAATAAGAGGTTCGTATCTACGTCTTTAATCTGTCATTGGTGGGTGGCACAGGCGTAACGCCAAAAAACTCAGAGTAAAAAATGCCATATTCCCGTCGAATAGCTTTTCTGATTTGGTTTAGTTTTTTTGTCTTTGGAGTTTTTGAGGGTATGTTACCGACCCATGCGAATGCTTCCAGTTTAATTCATGGGCTCATTCTTATTGTTGGCGCCGTCTTCTGGTGCAGCTATCACGCTACAGAAAATGATCTAAAACCACCAAAAGGCTCAATAATTCTTTGTATATTACTACCTATTCTTGGAATTCCATATTATTTTTTGAGTGGTTATGGTTTCAAGACTGGCGGGTTGAAAATCTTTTGGTTTTTCCTCTTCATAGCAGCTTCTATCGTCACATACTTTATTTCTTTAGAGTTTGTCGGACTCCTTTTTGCTTAAGATAAGGCACTCGTTTCAGCGGCTTAAATTCGCCCAAACAGAGACTCTCGCTAAACTTCGTTTTGCCCCGCAATGGTCCGTAAAGATCAAATTCAAATCTATATCCCAGTTTTGCGAGAAAATAAATCGTTCCACTTCAAATTGTTACATCTAATTTCAAGAGAATAATCCTCGTTTCCGAAAGCTGTGATAGAGTGGACAAGTTCTTTCAAACACGGGACAGGTAGGAGCTCACCTCGTTCATGTGTTGGTGACAACATATGAACGCTTTGCATTTTATCTTCGATAAATTGCATTGGCTGGTTTGGGAGACGATGGGTCTGAGCGTTTTGGTGTGAGAACCAAAAAGGTGCCGGGGCTTTTGGAGTGAGAGCCGACCACCTTGTCTAATGGCATGACCTGTGGGGATTATGACCGG
>CAZSKH010000179.1:1528-5430 GCA_964607395.1 uncultured Algimonas sp. | reverse complement strand
CAAGTACTCTATCCAGCTGAGCTACCGGTGCGTAGAGTGCGGAGGTCAATCCGCGGAAGATCGCAATCTCTTGCGAGCGCGCCTTAAAGCCGAAAAGCATCAGCTTCGCAAGACCTTTTTACGGTCAATTCATTAAGATCAGTTCAACGCTTTTGCGGTCTGTCTGAAAGGCTTTTACAGGCCCGTTATCATCCGTGCATCTATGGCGGGGTAAACTGAACGAAAACAGATGGGTGAGAAGACCTCGCCGACAGCTTGGCCAAGAGGTTGGACCTCACAAATCAGCCCCACTTACCGCCAAAATTTCTTACCGTGTCCGCGCTACCCCTGACCCAGTCAATAGGATGAAAATATCTCGCGCCGCAAAGACCCCGGCAATGGAGGAGATCATTGCCCCGATAAGATCCCCCGCGTGAGTGCGCGCGCGACGGCGCGGGCTGCGGCTGCCCCGAGCACAGCCAAGTCAACGGGACGCTCACAATCCTTATCCCCGATACTCAATGCGAAAATCGTATCCCCATCGAGGGGCGTATGTGCAGGTTGCACCGCCATAGTGATGCCGTCCTGCGCCATAATGGCAAGGCGCTTTAGTTGTTTTTGAGAGAGCTTTGCATCCGTCACGACCGCCCCGATGACCGTGGATTGCCCGGCTTCTCTGAGGAACGCCAGCTTTGTATCTGCCGGCTCCGACCACACATAATTCGCGGGCGGAGATTTTCCCCCAAACTCACCGCCGCGCGCATATATCCAAGCATGGGGGCAGTCGGTCCCGGGGAGGAAGGGCGAACCAACCGGATTGGCCGCGATGACGGCTTGAACACGGATACCGTCCATGACCTCAACCGCGATCCCTAGACCGCCCGCATATAACCCGGCCGTGGCGCCATGCCCTGCCCCAACGGCGCCTTCCGTTGCTGTCTGCGAGGCGCTTTCGCAAGCCTCCACCGCAAGCCTTTGATAGGGCGGCTCTTCGCCCCAAGATTTATCTCCGCCATTCGCATTATCGAAAAGAATGGCGGATGGCACGATGGGGCTGACCGGGATAGGCGCCGGTCCGGGCGCATAACCGATACGTTGCGCGCCCAGCCAATTGGTCACCGCATCCGCCGCTGCCAAACCATAAACAGAGCCGCCTGCGAGCACGATGGCGTGCACCTGTTCAATCAATCCGCCGTCTTGTAACGCCGAAATTTCGCGGGTTCCGGGTCCGCCGCCGCGCACGTCAACAGACGCCGCCGCAGGCGCGTCAGGCAAGATAACGGTGACGCCGGTTTTCACCCGCGCGTCATGCGCTTGGCCAATACGATATCCGGGTAGAAGGTCGATCATGAAATAGGTGTATGCTTTGCCGAGGAACGGGGGAAGTCTTTTTAGGGGCTATTTTTGATGCCCAGTCTTATACGATCCCAAAACTGAGCCTTCGTTATATTGAAAAATCATGATAGAGAGCGGCGTCGGTGTATCCCGTAAAACTATTCTAAGGTGGGTCGAATAGCTCGCCCGACGATTGATTTGACACGAAAGCCTCAAGAAAAATGGCGCTTATACTCTTTCGATTTATTCAAATAGGTCGCATTCATATCAGAGAGATACTCGTCCAGTTTAGAGGTAAAGGCTGCGGCCTCTATTGCGAGTTTATTAAAAACAGATTCTGACGGAGATGAACTCAATAAATGCCTATTCACGATGCCTGATATAGTGTTGGTCGGGAAAACAGATTCCATATTTTCATCAAAATCAAAATCAGGAACAAAAACTGGACGACAGCCATCCAAAACACTTCCAATGAAACAGTCTTCTTTCAACCAACTAAATTTGTTATCTAATTCCATATTACAGATTTGATTAAACAAATTTGAGTTCAAAGCGATAGGCTCCCCGCCATGATACTCAATAGGGTCAAAGTCATTATCTCCATAGCATTCGTCGTTGACCTCATAAAATAATGTTCGCCCCTCATCTTTCACAAATATTTCGCGGTTCCCATTAAACCAATGTTGATTAATGTCGTCTGCCCAGGTTCCAAACCAACTCTGGTCAAAATATCGGTAAGATCGCAGCAAGACAGGCGAGACTGCACCGGTTTCAAAGTTTGGTAAAAGTGATAAAGCAATCCGGTTGACCGAATAGGCAACTCCAAAGGTCAGATATTTTTCGGACGCGCAATCTTGCATTCCTAACTCTTGCCCCCACATCTCGGAATTAGGGTAAAACTCATCCGCCCACGGATATAGAGAATAAAACTCAGGATGCTCAAAGGTTTCGAGTCTCCCAAATACTTCTCTCAAATACTCTTCAAAATAAAAATTCTTGGATTTCGCCTTTTTCATAAGCTCTTTAGCGTCTTCGCCAGGTAGCTTAACCTTAAAAACAGGTTTAGGGGTGTAAATATGCCCTAGCAAAATAGTGGGACTCAGAGAGTGCGTCATCCACCTTCGCCCGTCTTCATCTACATAGTCCCTGTTTGTTATATATGTAAAATCATTTGCTTTAAACCAAACAGGTTTATCATCGTATAGCTTCCCGAAATTCTCCCAACTCATGTTTAGACGCTTTATTGATTTTTTCAGAAGCGATGGATCTGCCGAATTGCGGTCAAGATATTGCGCACCAACCGTATTGTCCTTCAGCGCTTCAAAATACCCCATCAAGTTATACTTTTGGGAAATAGCGCCACATATATCTTCAACAAGATCGAAGGAGTTATTTAGCGTTCGAGGAGTGAACCCTTTGCGGGCGTATTCAGTGTCTTCGATCAGGCAGTGAATTGCATCTGACTTATTCTCAAATAGGGCCAAGCCAAGCGCCAGAAAATCCACTCCCGATTTAGAGACTTGGTTATATTTCAGTAAGTTGACTGATAATCCTTGGGCTTCCTTGGGCAACAATAAATAGCGCTTACGGTTTTTTAGCTTAGAAACGCCTGCCTCTTCACCAAAAGCTCTCTGGAATAACTCTCTTATTATACGCAAAGGCAAGCCCTCACCCGACTGCCGTATAATTTCAGTGCCTAGGTTTTTGGCCAATTGCAGAGACGTATCTAAAGACTGAATCTGGCGCAAGTCACCTTCAATTTTATCAAAATATGATCTACGTTCTTTTCGTTGCACAGTTCGTTTTTCCATTAGTGAAGCCTTTTCAGTCTTCCGTAGCGATGGAAAATCGTCAAAAGGTCATTTCCGGCAACGATCAAAACTATGTCTTTTATGCGACCGTAATCTTTTGCTGAGATCGCTCCAGACTTGACCAGCTTCGGCCCAAGTTTCTTTGATACTGATAAGCGTTCAGCTCCTGATCCCGCATATTCAATTTGATCAGAGTATAAGAGAATCAACTCGATTTGAGCCTGAGATATACCTCTTTGGCACATTCTAATGCTTGAGTGATTGGTATGGTAAAGTGTTTCGATTTGCATAACTGTCTCCAATTGATATCGGACAATTAAGGTCCAGAAAGTCAACTCGCATCCACTAAATATTGATTTTATAGAGGAAAACCAGCATGATTATTATTATTTATTAGAGGAATTTCTAGAGTATTACCTAAT
This sequence comes from uncultured Algimonas sp., assembly GCA_964607395.1. Taxonomy (GTDB): domain Bacteria; phylum Pseudomonadota; class Alphaproteobacteria; order Caulobacterales; family Maricaulaceae; genus Litorimonas. Next base: position 1,883 of record CAZSKH010000179.1, on the reverse strand, counting down.
TGACGCTCCTCTCTGCGGACAATACCTATAACGTCCGCTAGCTACCGCTCTATGGCGCAATCCCTTGCAGCCGCCCGTTAGATGTTGAAAGACGGGCGTAGGATTTAACGCAACGGAACTAGACAATGTTACAGACACCCTGGCTGAAGACATATGAGGCACTTGGCATTTCAGAACAGGCCCCAGCGGACCGAACCCTCGCGGAGTATATGGAAGAACATGTCGCCGAACGCCCGGACGCAGCCGCCCTCTTTTATTTTGGACGGAGCTGGACCTATGCGCAAATCAATGCAGAGGCGAACACCATCGCCAATGCTCTGCGGGCTTTGGGCGTTGGACGCGGCGACGTGGTTGG
>CAZSKH010000179.1:0-1428 GCA_964607395.1 uncultured Algimonas sp. | reverse complement strand
AATTTGAGACCGTTAAAGTCAGGCCCACTGATACCTTCATGATTCAATATACGGGCGGCACAACCGGCAAACCCAAAGGCGCAATGCTGTCCCACCGCACCTTAATGCATAACCCCGTTCAAGTCCTCGCCCTCGCGCCGACGGTCAAAACGGGCGATGAGACTGTTGTGACGGCCTTCCCGCTCTTTCACATCGCGGGTCTCTGTATGGGGCTGATGACTGTGCTGATGGGCGGGTCTTACGAATGCTTACCTGACCCGCGGGATACGGACCGGATTTGCGATGCTTTAAAGCTGCGCCCGGTCACGCGCTTTGCCGCCGTGCCCGCGCTTTACGATATGTTGGTTGCCAATCCAAAATTTGCGGAAGCCGATTTCTCTCGCATTCTCATGGCCTGTTCCGGGGCTGCGCCGATGACAAAAACGACGCATGAAGCTGTCACCCAATTAATTGGCAAACCCGTGATGTGCGATATTTTTGGTATGACAGAAACCGGACCTTGCCATACGTCTAACCCTGTCAGCGGGCCAAAGATTGGCTCGGTTGGCATTCCTTGCGCGGGTGCGAAAATTCGTATCCGTGATGTGGAGACGGGCGAGCGCGATATGCCGCTGGGCGAGATTGGCGAGATTTGTTCGGCGGGTCCCCAGCTCATGAAAGGCTATCTCGGCTTGCCGGACGAGAGCGCGCGCGCATTGCGCGAGATTGACGGCGAGCGTTGGATGTTCACGGGCGATGTCGGATATATGGACGCGGACGGATATGTCTTTCTCTGTGACCGCGCCAAAGATATGTTGGTTGTTGGGGGGTTCAAAGTCTTTTCCGTCGAGGTTGAGGATAAGCTCTCGAGCCTGCCCATGGTGGCCGGATCCGCCGTCATTGGCACGCCGGACACGCGGCGACCGGGCAATGATATCGTCAATCTCTATGTTGCGCTTTCACCAGAGTATCAGGGCCGTGATGAAGACGAATTGCGAAGCGAGTTAATTGCATGGATTCGCGAAAATATGGCGGCCTATAAGGTGCCCAAAAAGATTGTCTTTATTGACGCTATCCCACTCACGCCCGTCGGGAAAATCGATAAGAAAAAACTCCGTGCAGAAGCGCTTCAAGAGCAGACTTCATCTACATGAAATTAAACCGCCGTCAGACGATAGCAGGATTAGGCGCAGTTGGACTTACGGCCTGCACGCCTGGAACCGTGGAAGAGACTTATGACGGCGATGCAGACGTCCTCATCCTCGGCGCAGGCCTAGCAGGATTACGGGCGGCGCAGATTTTAGCGGAGGCTGGAAAATCAGTTACCGTCTTGGAAGCCAATGACCGCGTTGGCGGACGGGTTTATACACGAAGGACCGCAGAAGGCATCGCCGAGGCGGGCGGCGCGCGTATTCGGAAGACCGACAAACGTCTGCAAAAATTAGCCGC
>CAZSKH010000178.1:0-5485 GCA_964607395.1 uncultured Algimonas sp. | reverse complement strand
CATGCGCGAAACCGCATTTTAGCCGCCTTGTTCCTGATTACAGTTCAGGTTCTGTTTTGGGCGCTTTTCGAACAAGCTGGTTCTTCGCTCAATCTGTTCACAGACCGTGCGGTCGATACCACCATTCTCGGACAGGAACAAAAGGCTTCTATTTTCCAGTCGCTTAACGCGATTTATATCGTGTTCCTCGGACCTATCTTCGCTTTAGGCTGGGCATGGTTGGCCAAACGCAACCTTGATCCGTCCACTGGTGCGAAATTTGGTCTGGGCGTTATTCAGCTTGGACTTGGTTTTCTCGTTCTAGTCTGGGGTGCGAACGCAGCCGGGCTGGGGAATATGACACCCGTCATTTTCATCTTCTTGATTTATCTTCTGCACACCACGGGCGAGCTTTGTCTGTCACCCGTTGGCCTATCCGCCATGACACGCCTGTCGACACCGAAAATGGTCGGTTTGATTATGGGTGCTTGGTTCTTGGCATCTGGAGCGGGCAATTTCGTTGCGGCGCAAATTGCAAAGCTTACCAGTAGTGAAGAAAAGCTAGCCGGCCTCAGCGATGAAGCGGCCTTAGCAGAAACGCAACGTATTGTGCTGGACGTCTATTCCACAATTGGCTGGGGGGCTGTTGGCGTTGGTGTGGCGCTGATCCTTATCAGCCCGCTGATTAAACGTATGATGCATCTTGATACCCTCGGTGAAGACATGCGCCGCTATAATGAAGAGCACGGTATTACGGCTGACCTCACAATGGATGGTGGTGAGATTTTTGGTGAGCGCATGAGCCCAACTGGGGACCCGAAGTAGGATTTGCCTCAGTTTAAAGAAAAAGCCCGCTCATTTGAGCGGGCTTTTTTGTTGGGTTTTTGCGAAACTTTCGTTTCGCCCTTGCTTTTGCAAGGTCAGCGAAAATACCACTCCAGCCGCTTCGACTTCGTCTTCGCAGCGGGTATTTTCGCTAGAGACTAGCGGCGGCTATTCATCACCATGCCGAGGATATCGTCCATGGAACTGCCGTCGCCGTCCGCGTCGAGCATTTTACCGAGCATGCCGAGGCCTTGCTGATGGGCCGTGTTGGCTTGTTGTTGCATTTGGGCTTGTTGCTTGCGCGCGCCGCCGCCTAAAAGTCCGCCGAGCAATCCGCCGAGGCCGCCTTTGGCTTGTGCGCCGCCAGTGAGCTGTTGCATCGCCATTTGCGCGATCATCCCTTGCAGGCCGCCGCCGTTTTGATTTTGGTTGAACATGCCAGCGCCGCGCGTTTGCTTGCCGAGCGAGCCCATGGCCATCATGGCGACCATTGGCAGCATTTTCTTCAAAACATCTGCGCCGACACCTGATTTTTCGGCTGCGCGTCCTGCAACGGCGCGAGACACATCTTTGGACCCGAATAGATGTCCGAGGATCGCATTGCCTTCATTGACGGCTTGCGGCTGCCCGAGCTGGGCAGGGTTGTCCAGATATTGATCATGACTGCCATTTTGCAAAGCGCCGAGAAGTCCGGCCAAGCCTTGCGGGTCATTCGTGTTCTGCTTCATAGCAGACGATATGGCGGGCAGAAGCGCCGCAATCGCACTTTGTGATTGCTGCTGATCCAGTCCAAATTGCTGACCAACCTGCTGTGGGGCTTGTCCGCCCGCAGCCTGCATGATCATATCCATCATATTCACTCCCATATCCATACTCCTAATTCTGGTGGATTGCAGGGACTATGTAGGAATTATTACGGGCTTGCGAGCGAGATTCTTGATTTTGGTGAAATTGGTTTAGGTTTTGTTCAGGATCATATTCCGCCGGGGTTAACGCCTAACCGCTAAATAAGGGTCATAAAGTGAGAGTGTATTTAGGGTCATATAGGTCATAAGCACTATGATGCTGCCGAATATAAAAATTGATTTCGGCCATTTATAGCATCGTTCAAGGCATGCGGAGACCATAGCCGTCGCCAATAAAATCCAACCTAAAATGATGATCTGCTTTAACATGGTGGGCGCATGGTTCCCAGAATAGGTCGCGTCCAACGCTCGGGACAATGGGGTTTGGTTGAAGTCCATATCTATCATAGCCATGATCCATAGCGGTAGGACCAAAACACGCTGAATGATAAGAGGAAACAAGAACAGGCTAAAATCAATCGGCCGAAACTGCCACCACCTCAAATATGTTGAGCGCCTAAACCGCACTCCCGCCGACCGTGATGTTCTCCACGTAAAGGCTGGGTTGCCCGACGCCGACGGGGACGCCTTGTCCGGCTTTGCCGCAGACGCCTATACCGGGGTCAAGTTCCATGTCGTTTCCGACATGGCGAATTTGGGTCAAAACGGTTGGGCCGTCACCGATGAGGGTGACGCCTTTAAGCGGCTCGCCGACTTTGCCGTCTCTTACCCGATATGCCTCAGTGCATTGGAAGACAAATTTGCCATTTGTGATGTCGACTTGCCCGCCGCCGAAATTCGTCGCGTATATGCCGTCTTTGAGCTCTGCCAGCATTTCTCCGGGGTCGCGTTCCCCGCCTAGCATGAAGGTATTCGTCATGCGCGGCATGATGGAATGGGCGAAACTTTCGCGGCGACCATTGCCTGTCGCTTCGACCCCCATGAGGCGTGCGTTTTGACGGTCTTGCATAAATCCGACCAATATGCCGTCCTCGATTAGGGTCGTGCGTCCGGTCGGCGTGCCCTCATCATCAATGGTCAGGCTGCCCCGGCGCCCGGCGAGTGAACCGTCATCGACGACTGTCACGCCGGGGGAGGCAACACGTTCGCCTAGCATACCCGCAAAAGCGCTCGTGCCTTTGCGGATGAAATCCCCTTCGAGTCCGTGCCCCATGGCTTCATGCAGCAAAACACCCGGCCAACCCGGCCCGAGGACAACATCCATTTGTCCGGCAGGGGCAGGGACAGACTCCAGATTCACTTGGGCTTGGCGTAGCGCTTCTTTTGCGAGGGGCTTCCAAAACTCCGGCTGGATGTAGCCGTCATAGGCTTCGCGGCCTCCGGCGCCTGCAAACCCTGTTTCTCGGCGGCCGTCTTTTTCTGCGGTGATCATAATATTGAGCCGGACGAGGGGGCGGATATCGTCATAACGTTCTCCGCCCGCCCGCAAGATTGCGATGGCGCGGCGATTGGCACTCATGGAGGCGGTGACCTGCACGACCTGCGGGTCAAGCGCGCGGCAGTAAGCGTCAATTTCTTGCAACAGGTCAACTTTCACCCCGAAACCCGGTTGCGCGACCGGATCTATATCGGGGTAAAGGGATGTGTTCGTCCGGCGCGGCGCGGCAGAGGCGGTTCCGTCATAGCCTTGTTTGGAAAGGCTCACCGCATCTGCGGCGCGGGATAAAGCGCCGGGCGAGAGTTCCGTGGATTGCGCAAAGCCGGAGGTTTCCCCCGCGACGCAGCGCAGGCCAAACCCGCGCGATGTGTCAAAGCTTGCTGTTTTAAGACGTCCATCGTCAAATGTCAGCGATTCGGAGGCGGATCGTTCAACGAAAAGCTCTCCGTCATCCGCTCCGCGCAGCGCTTCATCCAGCTCGGATTGTGCCGTATTGGCATCAAGGGCGCTGTCATCAAATACGAAATCGGTCATAGGGGCTCTCGGTTGGACAAAAATCGTCTTAAAATTCGCCGTTATTAGGCTTTATCTAAGCGCTTACTCGCGATACACAACCTTCCAAATGCGACAATTGGCGCTGGCATTCTTTCGGGACATGGCGGCGTTAGGCGCATATACGCTTTTATCTGCCCTGAAAGACTATTTTTTCGGCGCGAAATCCAAGAGGGACTCATGCGGTCAAAGAACACAATCGTCGCACTTGTCGTTGCGATTATTCTCGCGATTATCAGCTTTGTAATACTGACATTTGTTGGTCTCAGTGGTGAGCGAGGACTTGGGAAGCCGTCCCCGAATGGCTTTTATCTCCAGGACTCTGCGACACCTGTCATGGATGACCTGACATCCGTTTATAATCTGGTCTCTTACATCATTGGCGGTATCGTTGCCTTTGTCGTTGGTTTGATGGTCTTCATCATGATCCGTTTCCGTGAAAAAGCGAACCCGATCCCGTCAAAGACCTCTCATAACACCCTGATCGAAGTTGTCTGGACGGTTGTGCCGGTCCTTATTCTTATCGTTATGGCCATCCCTTCGATGAACCTTCTCTATAAGCAGGACGTCATCAAGGACACGGAAGTGACCGTTAAGGCGGTCGGTAACACGTGGAACTGGTCCTATACCTATCCGGACCATGAGGACGTTGAAGAGATCATTTCCAACCCGCTGGATGAAACGCAGTCCAAGGAAGCCGGGAAGCCATATCTTCTGGCAACGGACGGCGCTCTTGTTGTTCCGGTAGACACTAACGTCAAAGTTTTGGTGACCTCCCTTAATAATATGCACAGCTGGACCGTTCCGAGCTTTGGTATCAAAATGGATGCTGTTCCGGGCATCATTAACGAGACGTGGTTCCGTGCGTATAAGACCGGGACATTCTACGGTCAGTGTTCGGAAATTTGCGGAATTAAACATTATTACATGCCGATTGAAGTGGAGGTCGTGTCCAAGGCGGATTACGCCCGCTGGATTGCCAATGGCGGGTCCTTCACATCCTCGGTCGCGGAAAATAAATCTCTAATGGGCAGCGGTATGACCGCGGCGCAGAAGTAGGAGAGAGAACAATGGTAGCCCTTCCTGGTGAAAACATCCCCGCCGAGCCATCTTCTTATGATGATGACGGCAAACCCGGTTTCTTTGCGCGGTGGTTCTATTCGACCAACCATAAGGATATCGGCACGCTCTATCTGATCTTCGGAATCATTTCCGGTCTGATCGGAGGGTTCCTCTCTTTCATGATGCGTATGGAATTGGCCGATCCCGGTATTCAGTTCTTCACGAATGAACATCAATACCTCGTCTATGTGTCTATGCACGGGCTGATCATGATTTTCTTCATGGTTATGCCGGCTTTGATTGGCGGATTTGGTAACTGGTTTGTTCCGATTATGATTGGCGCGCCCGACATGGCGTTCCCGCGTATGAATAACCTATCTTTCTGGCTCTTACCGACAGCACTTATCTGTTTGTTGATCAGTTTTGTGGTGCCGGGGAATGCCAATGGCAATGGATTTGGGGGGAGTTGGGCATGTACCCTCCACTCTCGACGACGGGGCATCCGGGTCCCGCATTTGACTTCATTATTATTGGCCTTCTGGCAGCGGGTTTCTCGTCTATCTTTGGCGCGATTAACTTCATCACGACGATCCTCAATATGCGGGCGCCGGGTATGACGATGCACAAAATGCCCTTGTTTGCGTGGTCCGTTCTCGTGACAGCGTTCCTTCTGCTTCTGGCTTTGCCGGTCCTCGCGGCGGCTCTGTTTATGTTGTTCACCGACCGGATTGCTGGCGGCACAGGGTTCTTTGACCCGTCCCGCGGCGGCGATCCGCAAATGTTCCAGCATTTGTTCTGGTTCTTCGGTCACCCTGAAGTTTAC
>CAZSKH010000177.1:0-5491 GCA_964607395.1 uncultured Algimonas sp. | reverse complement strand
GTGGCGTTGATTTTTTCGTATTTCACGTAAGCGCCGTAGCGGCCTTCCATGATCGCGATGGGCTTCTCTGTTGATGGGTGTTTGCCGAGGTCTTTGAGGACCTTGCCGCCACGTCCGCGTCCCGGATTGGCTTTCTTATCGGCCAGACGCGCAATGGCGTCATTCATACCGACGGTGAACATTTCGTCCGGGTCTTTCAAGCTGACATAAGTCGTGTTGTGCTTGATATAAGGACCAAAGCGGCCAAGCGCGGTAATGACCTGATTGCCATCTTCGGGATGGGCGCAGATTTTGCGCGGTAGATTGATGAGCATCAGGCCTTTTTCAAGGTCGATTGTATCATAAGGCCATGTTTTGGGTAGGCTGGTGCGTTTCGGCTTTTTCTCGGTTTCCATCTCGACATAGGGACCAAAGCGGCCTGTTTTGAGAACGATGTCCTTGCCGGTCTCAGGGTGCTGACCTAGGATTTTGTCTTCTGCTGCGGCGTCGGGGGCGTCGCTACCGAAGGGGCGTGTCATTTTACATTCGGGATAGTTGGAACAGCCAACAAATGCGCCAAATTTACCGAGTTTCAGCGACAACTCGCCGTCCTCGCATTTCGGGCACTTCCGCGCCGGTGTGCCGTCTTCTTTTTCCGGGAAGACAACGGATTTCAACGCGATGTTCAGCGCATCCAGGACATGCGTCACACGCAATTCTTTCGTCCCGTCTACTGTGGCGGAGAACTCGTTCCAGAAATCTCCAAGCAGTTTTAGCCAGTCGAGATCACCTGCGGAGACTTTATCGAGCTGGTCTTCCAAATTGGCGGTGTAATTATACTGCACATATTTTGTGAAAAACTCTTCCAGAAACGCGGTCAGCAATCGGCCTTTGTCGGAGGGCGTAAAGCGGCGTTTATCCAGTTCCACATACCCACGATCCTGCAGGACCTTCAGGATAGAGGCGTAAGTGGACGGGCGGCCAATGCCGAGCTCTTCCATGCGCTTGACGAGGGAGGCTTCAGAATAGCGGGGCGGTGGCTGGGTGAAATGATGCGTGGCTTCAATATCTTTAGCCGTCAGGGATTGCCCCGCTTCAACGGCCGGCAGATCTGTGTCTTTTTCCTCGCCGTCCTCATTCTTCTTCGCGGCTGTTTCTTCATAGAGTTTCAGGAAGCCGTCAAAGCGCACGACTTGACCTGTGGCGCGCAGGCCGACTGTGCTGGCATTATCCTCAATCGTGACCGTTGTGCGTTCCAGCTTGGCAGCTTCCATTTGCGACGCCATGGCGCGTTTCCAGATCAGCTCATAGAGCTTCTTCATATCGCCGGAGAGATTCAGCGAGTCCGGCGTGCGTTCAAATCCGGTTGGGCGGATCGCCTCATGGGCCTCCTGCGCATTTTTGGCTTTGGATTTATAAACGCGGTGCTGTTTCGGCAGATAGCTCTCGCCATATTCTTTCTGGATGGTCGCGCGGCAATCGCTGATCGCTTCGCCGACCATGCTGATACCGTCAGTTCGCATATAGGTGATGAGGCCCGTGGTCTCGCCGCCAATGTCCACGCCTTCATAAAGACGCTGCGCAGTCTGCATCGTCTGCGTGGCCGAGAAACCGAGCTTGCGCGAGGCTTCTTGTTGCAATGTCGACGTCATAAAGGGCGCAGATGGATTACGGGTGAGGGGCTTGGCCTCAACCTTGGTGATGGACAGGCTCGCGGAGGTCACGGCGGCTTTGGCTTTCATCGCCAGCGCTTCATTATTCAACGAGAATTTATCCAGCTTATCACCGTTCAGTGAAACAAGGCGGGCAGGGAAGCTGCCCTTTGCGGCAGTCATCACGCCAGCCACAGACCAATATTCACGCGCATCAAATTGCTCGATCTCTGTTTCGCGTTCTGTAATCAGCTTCAGCGCAACAGATTGCACGCGGCCGGCGGAGCGCGCGCCGGGCAGTTTGCGCCACAATACAGGCGAGAGCGTAAAGCCTACGAGATAGTCCAGCGCACGGCGGGCCAGATAGGCGTCGACGAGCTCTTGGTCCAACTGACGCGGGTTAGCGATAGCTTCTGTGACGGATTTCTTGGTGATGGCGTTAAAGACTACGCGCTCAACGGGTTTGCCCTTAAAAGACTTCTTCTTGGAGAGGACCTCGAGCAGGTGCCAGGAAATTGCTTCACCTTCTCTATCCGGGTCAGTCGCGAGGATGAGTTTGTCAGCATTGCCAAGGGCGACATCGATGTCTTTGATCCGTTTTTTGGATTGGGTGTCGACTGCCCAGCTCATGGCGAAGTTATTCTCGGGATCGACAGACCCGTTTTTAGACGGTAGATCCCGGACGTGACCAAAGCTGGCAAGGACTTTGTAGTCCTTACCCAGATATTTTTCGATGGTTTTGGCCTTGGCGGGCGACTCGACGATGACGAGATTCATACAGCTACTCTATATTTGTAAGGAGCGCGGCATGTGGGGGAGCGCCAAAAAAAAGTCAACCATAGGGACGAATACGATACGTTTTATGGAGTTGGTATCGTTTTGTTAGGGAAGTTGAGCATATTTTAAATACAACTATAAATTTAATGAAAGGGCATCGCAATGGGTCAACAAGGTAGTTTCGCAACAGAGGAACCCGTTCAATTTAATCTGGGCATGTCAGTTCGAACCATGGAGACGCTTGATTATATCACCGACCTTTTGAGCGAATTGGAAACAATCGCGACAGTGAGCGGTTTAACGCATCTATCGGGCGATATTCACGCCGTTATATCCCAACATAGGATTGTTAGCGGCAAAGCTTGATTTCAGAGCTGGCTTTAGACACGGCTTATTTTTCCGTCGGCTTCGACATTGGCATCCCCTGCCAATTCCATTTCCAAGAGGGCCGCAGTCACGATTGGAACGGGTAATCCCGAAGCACGGATAATATCATCACGCGGCGTGGGTGTCGGGGAGAGCAGGTTCATCACCCGCTTCTTCGCTGCGTCAATATCTGCCTCGAATTGTTTGGGGTCGAACGGGGCGGGGGCGAAAGACTCGCTGGGTTCTTCTAATTCCAATGCGCGCAGCGTTTCCAAAACGGCCATGACGTCTTCTGCGGACTCGATTAAATGCGCGCCCTGCCGAATAAGGCGGTTACATCCTTTTGTTCGCGGATCGAGCGGTGACCCGGGCGCGGCCATAACTTCTCGGTTTTGCTCCAGCGCATAACGCGCCGTGATAAGTGTGCCAGATCGTTCGGCGGCTTCAATGACGACGACGCCTCGGCAAAGACCCGAAATGATACGATTGCGGCGCGGGAAATCTCTGGCGGTGGCGCGATATCCAAGCGGGCTCTCGCTGACGATGGCTCCGTTTTCTACGATTTGCGCATGTAGCTCCGCATTTTCTCGCGGATAAATATGATCAACACCGCCGCCCAGCACAGCAACCGTTCCCGTGGTAAGAGAGCCGTGATGCGCCGCCGAGTCGATACCGCGGGCGAGGCCTGACACAACCGTATATCCGCCTTGCCCTAACTCTGCGGCCAGCCCGTTTGCAAAACGCTGCCCGATGGCCGAGGCATTGCGAGATCCAATAATTGCGACGCAAGGGCGGTGCAGCACTTCCGCGCGGCCCAGAACAGAAATCACAGGCGGGGGCGGGTCCAGCGCGCGCAGATATTTCGGATAGTCCGGCTCAATCGCGCAGATCAGGCGTACGCCCATCTGCTCGGCATATTCTATTTCCGCCTCGACTTGATCGGGGCGGGGCGGATTGATGGGTTTGTTGCGGATAAGGGACGGGAGCGCGTCCAAAGCTGCAGACGCATCGCCGTAACGATTGATGAGATCGCGGAATGACACGGGGCCAACATTATGTGTCCGGATCAAGCGTAGCCAATCCCGGCGTTCGGTGAAACTTAACGCGCGCGGCATCAGCCTTTTTGGCCGATCTTGGATTCTTCACCGCGCATCAGGCGTCCGATATTCTCGCGGTGACGCCACAGAATGACAGCTGACATGACCCCAACCATGACGCCCGGGCCTTGCGGTAAGAAAATGATGCTGACGATGGTGCAAATTATGCAGGCGATAAGTGCGCCGAGAGACGAGTATTTTGTGATCAAGGCTGTGACTAGCCAGACGACGGCGGCCAAAATGCCGATGGGCCAGACAAGGGCGAAGAGCCCGCCGAAAAATGTCGCAACGCCTTTGCCGCCTTTGAATTTCAGCCATATCGGATAACAATGCCCGATTAGCGCTGCGGTGGCGGCGACATATCCAAAGGGCAGTCCCAGCCAGTTTTGTATGAGCCAACCTGTTAGGCCGGCCTTTGCTGCGTCTAGCAGGAGTGTAATTGCGGCGATGTCTTTCCGCCCGGTGCGCAACACATTGGTCGCCCCGATATTCCCTGACCCGATTTTACGAATATCGCCTTGGCCAAAGGCCTTGGCCAGCAGCAAGCCAAAGGGAATAGACCCAGCCAAATAGCCAATGCCGATTGCAAGGACCCAGTTTAGAATTTCAGCTGTAGACATACTTCAACGTGCCGCAGAGCAAAGGACGTGTAAAGCGCTGCCGACGCGGCTTGCGCATTTAACGGTTGATGACCGCACAATCGTTTTTTCATTCAATCCTGAAGGTGCGAGCATATAGATTTAGACAGGCGTTAAATTTGACTCCCTGTTATCTGCATCCATAGTGCGTGTTAAATTCCGAAGAGATGTCAAATGCCCAAAACTGCGCAATCCGTAAAAACGACACTCAGTCCGTCCGATCATCCTTATTTAAATGGGGCATGGACCCCAAATTTTGATGAATATGATGCGGATGACATGGAGGTCATTGGCACAATTCCCGACGATATTGACGGGATTTATGTCCGTAATACGGAAAATCCCGTTCATGATGCGATTGGGCGCTATCACCCTTTTGACGGTGACGGTATGTTACACATGATGCACATCAAAGACGGTAAAGCGCGCTATAAAAACCGCTTTATCCGGACCAAGGGGTTTGAAGCCGAACAAGAGGCCGAACGCTCGCTATGGATTGGCTGTATGGGCAAACCTGATCGATCAGAATTGCCGGGTCGCTGCGCGCACCCATATATCAAAGATAGCTCTTCCACGGATGTCGTCGTGCATAATGGACAAATCCTATCGACATTCTGGCAATGCGGCGACGGATACCGTTTGGATGCCCAGTCGTTAGAGACACTGGGGATTGCAGATTGGACGCCAAAGAATGGGGTTTCCGCTCATCCGAAAGTGGATTTAAATACGGGCGAGCTACTGTTTTTCAACTATTCTGCCACTGCGCCTTATATGCATTACGGTGTCGTAGGGGCTGATAATGAACTCAAACATTATGTCCCGATTGACCTGCCCGGGTCACGGTTGCCGCATGACATGGCGTTTTCGAAAAACTACTCCATTTTGAATGATTTCCCGCAATTCTGGCCCGAAGCTATGGTCGCGCAGAAATTCTATCTGCCCGTCTATGACAAATCTATGCCGTCTCGATTTGCAGTCATCC
>CAZSKH010000176.1:2744-5528 GCA_964607395.1 uncultured Algimonas sp. | reverse complement strand
AATCTCAAATCTCCATACGCTGGACGGGGAGATATCGTCATTGCGGACCATACCGTTCGCTCTATCCGAACCATTGATATTCCCGAGGGCGCGTCATCCGTGCGCATCCCCTATGATCCGGATTGGGGCCATGACGTCTATGCGATGGTGACACTTTACACCCCGTTAGATGATGCCAAACGCCAAGGGGTAAAGCGTGCGGTTGGTTTAACCCATATCGCCTTGGACCGAGCCTCGCAGACATTGAATGTGGCGCTCGATATCCCTGACCGTGTTGAGCCTCGCGCGACGCTGGATATTCCAATAACGCTCACGGGCTCCGCAAAAACATCGAAAGCTTGGGTCAGCCTCGCGGCTGTAGACGAGGGCATATTGGCCCTGACGGATTTTACATCGCCGGACGCGGCGTCCGCCTTTTTCTCGAAAAAGGCTTTCGCAATCGACATCCATGATGATTACAGCCGAATGCTCAACCCTTATGCTGCCAATGGTAAAACCCGCAGCGGCGGCGATTCCATCGGCGGGGCAGGGCTGTCCGTCGTGCCCACCAAAACCGTGGCTCTGTTTGAAGGGCCTGTGAGCCTGCGTAATGGCAAAGCGACTGTTTCGCTCGACTTACCAGATTTCAACGGCGAGCTTCGCATAATGGCGACGGCTTGGACCAAGACCGCCATTGGAAGTGTGTCTCAGCCGATTAAAGTCAGAGACGCTGTGCCCGCTAACTTGGCCCTGCCAAGGTTCCTCGCACCCGGAGACCAAGCCGTGGCAACTCTTACGCTTGATAATATTGACGGCGCAGCCGGAACTTACCGCGCAACCGTAACAGGCGAGGGTTTGATTGAAGCGACGCAGTCCGCATTTGATCTGCCCCCCGGAACCCGGGACCAGACGGGGCTTCAAATTAGAGCTGATGGTATCGGAATTTATGAGCTGTCGACTAAAATTTCAGGTCCGCAAGATTACGCTGTAAATTCGGTCTATCCGATTGAAGTGCGCTCGCCTTATCGGCCTGTCACCCAGCGAAAGATTGAAACGCTGGAGCCGGGCGAAAGCTACACGCTCAGCCCTGCACTTTTGGACGGATATAGCCGTAAGGGGGCTGATATAAATTTGAGCGTATCTCGCCTGCCGGGACTTTCCGTCGGGCCCTATCTCGCCTCGCTGAACCGCTATCCCTATGGCTGTACGGAACAGACCGTCAGTAAAGCGATGCCGCTTCTTTATGTCGGCGCACTGGGCGGATTTCGTGACACCACTGAAGCGGAAATGCGCAAGCGTATCCATGCTGCGATTGAAAAGGTTGGATCACGTCAAAGCCTCACAGGGGAATTTGGTCTATGGCGAGAGGGCGACGGCAATCTATCACCATGGCTCCAGCTTTATGTTGCTGAGTTTTTGGTTGAAGCCGACAAAAAGGGATTTGACGTCTCTGAGCAAAGCCTGGCAGCCGCCATCAACACGGCGCTCATGCTGTCCCGCATGGAAGATTATTCGTCGCTAAATCTGAGCTTTCCAAATACAAATTCGCGCAAAGCGGCGGAATTGCAACGCGCGGAACGGGCCGCCTATGCGCATTATGTTTTGGCCTTGGCCGACAAGCCGGAAAGCTCCGGCATTCGCTATCTCGACAAAGCCTTTGGCGATAAATTATCTGACCCGCTTTCTCTGTCCTATTTGGGCGCTGCGCTCGCGCGGATTGGCGATGAAGCGCGTGCCGATGTGAATTATGAACGGGCCTATGCGCGCATCGGGGAAGAGCGGACCTATAATTATTATAGCTCCCCAGAGCGAGATACGGCGGCCCTGCTGGCGATTGGCGGCGAGTCTCTAAAGGATGAGATGAAAGAAAAAATTCTGATCACCCTGTCCGGGCTCGAAGCCGAAGGCACGTCGACGCAAGAGAAGAGCTACATTGTTCGCGCCATGGCCAATCTTGGTGCCAGCCGGGACAAGGTGACGGCGTCCGCAAAAGGCCTGAAACTCACCAATAATTCGGCGAGGTTTTTGGGCTCCACTATGAGCAATTCCATGTCGGTCAAAAACACGGGTGAAACTCGGGCTTATCTGACGCTGGATATGACGGCGACGCCGACGGAGTCGCCCGAGGCACTCTCCTCGGGGTTCTCAATCAGCAAATCTCTCTACTCTATGACGGGTGACACACTCTCTGCTGATACAATGAAAAAGGGCCAACGCGCCATTGTCTATGTTGAGGCGAAAGCCAAATTTACGGCCAATCAAATGGTGGTACTCGCGGATCTTTTGCCAGCCGGTTTTGAAATCGAAACGGTTCTAACGGAAAAGGATTCCAGCAAAGAAGGCCCTTATTCCTTCCTGCCTGATCTATCCGAATTTGACATGCAACAGGCACGAGACGACCGCTTTATCGCCTCCGACCGTCGCTCAAAGTGGAACCAGGAAAAGGGTCACTTTCGTGCAGCCTATATCGTGCGCGCCGTGACGACCGGGACATTCACCTTCCCCGGCGCAGTGATTGAGGACATGTATCGTCCGCAGCGTGTTGCAACGACGGAACATAGCACATTGCAAATCGCGCCAAGCGGAGATTTCTAAACTGCGCTGTCGTCTGGGTTATATGTGCCTCGCCTTTGTCGCAGGCCTCATACTGTGGCTTGCACAGTCGCCTGTGCCCAAGGCGCAGCTTTCTGCGACCTCTCCGATTCTGGAAGATCGCCACGGCGCATTGTTAAATGTGCGCACGGTTGAATCCGGCAGATGGCGCATGGCCGTCGATATTGATGACATCGATCCGGCCTTTATCGA
>CAZSKH010000176.1:0-2644 GCA_964607395.1 uncultured Algimonas sp. | reverse complement strand
TTCAAAGCTGGATTGATCCCGCACGGCAAACGGCTTTGGAGACCCAGTTGTCAAACTACGTTGCGCGTCAGCCTAACGCCGTTAATGCGTCGGCTATTCTGGTTCACGCGAAGACCCGCCAAGTCCGAGCTCATGCGGCCATTGGGCGCCGGGATCATGACGGGGGGTGGATTGATATGACAGCCGCCATCCGATCGCCCGGGTCAACGCTAAAGCCTTTTGTTTACGGCCTCGGGATGGATGACGGCCTCATCGGTAGCGAAACCCGATTGCGTGATGCCCCGAGCCGCTTTGGGGCTTACCGGCCCGAGAATTTTGACAGACGCTATTACGGCGATGTGACCGTCGCCCAAGCGCTTCAACATAGTCTGAATATCCCCGCTGTGGGCGTCTTGGACCATGTTGGCGGGCGTCGGCTGGATGATTCTTTGCGCGCAGCCGGGGTTCGCACGTCTCAATCCGGCCCTGATACAGATGACACAACGGCTGGTTTGGCTTTGGCTCTGGGCGGAACGGGTTTGAGGGCGATCGATCTCGCCGTCCTGTACACAGCTATCGCAAATGACGGCGTGGCCGCGCCGCTCTCCTGGAAGCAAATGGGAGCTTGGACGCAAAGCGAGTCTGACCCCGTCTCACCCTTCGAATTGTTACAACCGGATACTGCCAAAACGCTTCGCCGGGTTATGGCCTCTGCGCCGCGTCCCAAAGGCGTCATGCCGGCCCATCTGGGGCGCAATATTCCAGATGTCGCCTATAAAACGGGCACGTCTTACGGGTTTCGCGATAGTTGGGCCGCTGGAATTTCCGGAGATTATGTTATCGTCGTTTGGGTGGGTCGGCCAGACGGCGGGCCGAGACCCGGCGTGACGGGACGCGGTGCGGCAGCTTCGCTTTTGTTTAAGATTGCAGATGAGCTTCCACTTAATCGAGTCACCTCCGACACCAATACTAGACCCGCTGTGGCAGTGCGTTTGAAATCCGCAGAGGAAACGGCACCCGTAATCCTCTTCCCGTTGCAAGATACTGAAGTTTTTGTCTCCAACTTTGAAGACAGGGCAGAAGCCATTGATCTTCTGGTCCAGGCTCAAGGTGATAACACACGTATTTATGTGGACTCTAAACCGATCAACAAGACCCGCAATGGCTTTCGATTCATCCCGCCTGCGCCGGGGTTTTACCAAATGAAAGTCGTTGACGCATCCGGCGCAGAGTCGAAAGCCAGCTTTCGCGTCTTAGCCGTCGATGACGTTTCTCACCCGGGACTTTAGCGTTTCCAAAATTTCCGGAAACCAGTCGTGCCGTTTTATCCACCCATTATTCCGCCAACTCGGGTGGGGCAGGGGAATGAAGTTGGGGCCGTAGTCCTGCCAAGATTTTACCGTTTCTGTCAGATTCCGTTTCGCGGTGTCACCCAAAACCCATTTTGCCGCATACATCCCGACGATTAAGGTCAACTCCACGTTCGGCATGGCTGCATCGACCTTATCCTGCCACAGTGGTCCGCATTCTTTACGCGGCGGAAGGTCGCCTCCTTTCGCGTCCTGTCCCGGAAAACAAAACCCCATGGGCGTGACCGCAATGATCGCCGGGTCGTAAAACTCCTCTGATGACACACCCATCCAATCCCGTAAGCGATCTCCGGATGCATCGGTAAAGGGACGCCCGCTTTCATGGACACGGGTTCCGGGGGCTTGGCCGATGATACGGATTTTCGAATTGAAAGCCGCTTGAATGACAGGCCGAGGCGTGACGGGAAGCGGCGGGTCAGACCGCGTGCAGGCCGTGCACCCTCTGATTTCCTTAAGCAAAGCGTCTGTCGAACAATAGGCTTGTGTCATCTGCATTGTCCCTGAAACAATTATGCGTCATTGCCGATTATAAGAACGTGACGTTTCGCGATATAGCGCGCATTAGGGTGAAAAGCACGGAGCCCGTTATGTCCAGCGCATTTTATGCCGATCTATCTCAAACCTTGGATGAAATCCGCGAGGAGGGCCTCTATAAAACGGAGCGGTTGATCACCGGAGAGCAGGACGCCTCTATCCGCGTGGGCGACAAAGACGTCCTGAACTTCTGCGCCAATAATTATCTTGGCCTCGCAGACAGTCCGGAATTGGTCGCGGCCGCAAAGACCGCTCTGGATGAGCATGGATTTGGCATGGCCTCGGTGCGTTTCATATGCGGGACGCAAGGCCAGCACCGAGAGCTGGAAAAATCTCTCGCGGATTGGCTCGGCTTTGAGGACAGCATTCTCTACGCGGCTTGTTTCGATGCCAATGGCGGGGTGTTCGAACCGCTCTTAGGCCCGGAAGATGCCATCATTTCAGACTCCCTCAACCACGCGTCCATCATTGACGGGATACGCCTGTGTAAGGCCAAACGGTTTCGCTATGCCAATAATGATATGGCCGATCTCGAAGCGAAATTAATCGAAGCGAAAAATTCGGGTGCGCGCCGCATCATGATTGCGACAGACGGCGTGTTTTCCATGGACGGTATCATCGCCAACCTAAAAGACGTCTGTGACCTGAAAGATAAATATGAGGCATTGCTGATGGTCGATGATTGTCACGCGACCGGATTTCTGGGTGCAGGCGGACGGGGGTCTGCGGAATATTGCGGCGTCGAAGGCCGCGTTGATATT
>CAZSKH010000175.1:0-5626 GCA_964607395.1 uncultured Algimonas sp. | reverse complement strand
AGCGTCATTGCGAAAGCGCATAACATTTGGCTTCACGTTGACGGCGCTTATTGTGGGTCTGTGCTTCTAAGCGCGGAGTATAAGCATTTGATTGACGGTGTAGAGGAGGTCGATTCCTTCACGCTAAACGCACATAAAATGCTCGGCACGCCGCTGGGGTGCTCGCTGATAGTCGTGAAAGATAAAAAGCATCTGCACGATAGTTTCTCAAATGATGCGAGTTACCTCTACCAGACCGACCACGATGACTTTAATCTTGGGAAAATGTCCCTGCAATGTGGCCGCAGGAATGATGCGCTCAAGCTTTGGGTGCTTTGGAAAAGTATCGGCACAAACGGTTTAGAGGCGCTTGTCGACAAACAATTTAAACTCGCCGATGTGGCCCGAGACTATGTTCGCGCGCATCCTGATTATACGGATTACAGCGTCGACGCCTCGGTTTCGGTCTGTTTCAATTATAAAGATATCCCTGCCGAAGATATTTGCACCCAGCTCTATGAACATTCCGAACTCTTAGTGGGATATGGCTCATTCCGGGACGATACATTTATTCGCTTGGTCACGATTAATGCGGGCAATGACACTGAGGATATTCTCAAATTCTTTGAAACCTTAGAAAGTTTTGTGGCGAAACATTCAAACCTATTTGAAGCGTCTTAATCGCGCCATATAAAGCTGCGAACTGCTGCGACGCGTAAGAGAATTAACAAGCGCAACACGCGTCTTGTTTAAGGGTCGGGTTGATGAGTGATATAAACGACAAAGAGGATGGCCGCGCGGTTCCGTCCCGCCGCCTGTCTCGATTGGCCGGATTGGGCGGTGTGGCGGCCAGTATTGCAGGCGGGGCCGCTTTGAGCGGGGCCAAGCAACTCGCCAGCGGTAAACGCCCGAAAGCCTCGGATTTATTTCTCACGCCGTCCAATGCGCGTAAGCTCACTCGGCAGCTATCCAATATGCGCGGCGCAGCGATGAAATTGGGACAGATAATTTCTATGGATAGCGGGGATTTCCTGCCCAAAGAACTGGCCGATATTCTCGCGCGATTACGGGCGAGCGCGCAGCATATGCCGGCGGCGCAACTCGCTAAGGTTTTGAAATCCGAATGGGGGCCAGATTGGATGACGCGGTTCGAGCATTTCCAAACCCGCCCGATTGCCGCCGCGTCTATTGGGCAAGTCCACCGTGCGATCTTGCCTGATGGCGAAGACGTGGCGATAAAGGTGCAATATCCCGGCGTGCGGGAGAGCATCGATAGTGACGTGAAAAATGTCGCCTCGCTCCTGCGAATGTCCGGCCTTGTGCCTGCATCCATGGATGTGAAGCCGATCATTGAGGAAGGGCGACGTCAACTTCATCAGGAAGCTGATTATGTCCGCAAGGCCGAGTATCTTTGCCGCTTCAGCGCGCTTTTGTCGGAAGACGCAAATTTCCAAGTGCCTGAATTTTATCCTGATCTGTCGACGGATAAGGTTCTCGCAATGTCTTATATCGACAGCCGTCCGATTGAGGAGATGATGGACGCGCCGCAGGATATTCGGAATCAACTGGCTCGGAGTTTAATGTCGCTCACCTTGCGCGAACTCTTTGAGTTTAAGCTCATGCAAACAGACCCGAATTTCGCCAATTATCGCTATAATGAGGAAACCGACCAGATTGTGCTGCTCGATTTTGGCGCAACGCGTGAAATCAGCGACACGCTGTCCGGCGAATACCGAAGGCTGATGGAGGTCTGCCTATCTGGGAATGTTGATGATATAATGACCCACATTGCAAAAATGGGTCTTATTCCAACTGAAATGTCGCATGAGCCCCGCACCGTTATTGAAGATATGATCGCTATGTCTATGGCGCCCTTGGCGCAGGATGAGGTATTTGACTTCGGGCGAAATAAAATGGCTTTGGAGCTGAAGGACAAAGGCATGGAGATCGCCGGCAATCGTGAACTCTGGCACGTCCCGCCGCCAGAGACCGTTTTCCTCCAGCGGAAATTGGGCGGTATGTATATGTTGGCCACGCGCCTCGGGGCGCAAATCAATGTGGCCCAGTTACTTAGAGAGCATCTCGACCGGGACTGAGACCTGACACATAAAAAAGACCCGCAACGATCTCTCGGTGCGGGTCTTTGATTTCGGACCGCCTTAGGCTGTCAGTGCTGGGTTTGGGGGAGGTACCACCGCAACCAACGGACCGGATATATAGCTTATGGGTTTCCCAACCTGTCAAGAACTTGTCCAATTCATGACAAAGGGTTAAGGTTTGAGGGTCAGGCAAAAATTTGGACCGCAGCGCAATGCCAGCCAAGGGGGAAGCGGAGCTGCCGCGATGCGGTCCAGTTTCCAAAGTCTGCGTCTGGGAAAGAGACGGGCTTTGGTCGTCGGGGTACACAAATTCTGTGCATACCCAATCTTGCAAAATTCATGTGACAGGAATGTGACATCCCTATGAAATCTCCGTCACAGTTTTGAAGCCCAAATTGGCAGCCTGCTCCACCGGCTAAGCCTTGACCTCTCGGCGTAACCGACACAGATGGGTTTCATGGCCCGCCTCGATCTCAAACTCCTCCCTGTTACACCGTTTCAGCAGAACTGCTCGCTGCTTTATGATGTCGATACAAAAGAGGGCGTTCTCATTGATCCGGGCGGGGAAGCGACCCGTCTTAAAGACACCCTTGAAGAGTTGGGCATCACACTCAAAGAAATGTGGCTCACCCATGGACATTTGGACCATGCGGGCGGCGCGGATGAGCTGCGAGAGACGCTCGGTGTTTCTGTGATCGGCCCCCATAAAGATGATCAATTTTGGATGGACGATATTGGCGATCATTGGGCGAAATATGGCCACCCCGGCATGGGCCGCGCCGTGGTTCCGGATCGTTACCTCAAGGACGGCGATGTTCTGGAGCTTTCGGGCGTGAAATTTCACGTCTTGCATACGCCCGGCCATACGCCGGGTCATGTTGTGATTTATAATGCGGATATGAAAATCGCTTTCGTTGGCGATGTGCTATTTCGCGGGTCTATCGGACGGACGGATTTCCCTAAGGGCAATCACCAACAATTACTCGACTCCATTACGGGCAAGCTCTGGCCCCTCGGCAATGAGATGCGCTTTGTGCCAGGGCATGGGCCGATGGGGACATTTGGCGGGGAGCGGAAAGATAATGCTTTCGTAGCCGATGACGTCATTGGCTCAACCGCGCCAAACAGCTCAGGCCCCGGCTAGTATTACGCGGGCTAATTCCCGATCACACTGCCCTCCGGCAGTTGTATGTTCTGGCGCAAGATTTCCGACTTGAGTTGGGCATTGGAATTAAAACTCCGCGCAATATTGATCAGTTCGCCATTGACAGTGATGTCAAAGCGGAAGGGTTGGCCGTTCAGGACTTTTTTATTTGAGCCATCAAAGATCAAACCAATTTCGACGTCACCATTCAGAGGCCCGTCCATTGACACGCTGAGCAGACGATAGTGAAACTCCCGCAAAGCATCCTGTGCCAGCGCCGCATATTCGCTCGAGTTCCTTTGACGAAAGATTTCTATCGCGTCTGACTCGCTATAAACGGGAACGCCCGGACCGGGGTCATATTTTATGAGGCCGCCATCGGGAACTGACACGCGTCCTTTTTCTATTAAAACGTCAACACCGCGCACCACAATTGGGAAGACGCCCACGACATTGCCCGTCGCTTGGAGTCTTTTATTGCTAAAATTATTCAGAAAATCGCTCAAGGCGATGTCTTTTACGCGCATGGTCACGCGGTTTTCTTCCGCCGCATAAATCCAGGTAAACGGATCAAGCGCGAAAGCCCCGTTTCCAATTGGCCAATCCGCTGCGTCGACTTTCACGCCGTCTGGAACAAGGGTGAAGGTCAGAACGCCGTTCTCCAACGGAAAACCGGGGTTAAAACGCTTCATGGTCAGCGTTTGCGGCCCATCGGTTTGCAGCGGGAAAAGGGACGCGAACTGCATCGTCGTATTCAACCCTGAAATTGGACCTGGCGCGGTACCGACCGACATATTCACAAGCTGCACCGTGCCGCTGGTATCAGTGAACGCGCCGTCTGCAAAGGCAAGGCTAAGCTTGGCTCGGGCTTCGCCTTCCACCTGTGCAACTTTCCCGCGAAAGGCTGGGATGAGGGCCTGTGGCTGGAGGCCTTTTGGCGTGAAGAGGATGGCCGGAATATCAATCTCTGCCGTGCCTTCGCCGCCCTGATAGGTGTAATCAACATTGATCTCCGCATTATTAGCTTTGGCAACCCTTAAATCCGCTGTGCCGCTAAAGACGCCATCAGCGAAACTAACAGTGCCATTGGCCGGGAAACTGCCCAGCCCCGCAGACTTGGCTGTCTCGGCCAGCTCTGAACCAAGAACACTGATGGTGCCGCCGGTGTGATCAATCGTGTAACTATTGGGTGTGCCGCGCAGGCTGACGGCAATATTCTCGAGCCGCACTAAAGGCGTCTCTGCCCAGATAGACGGACTGTCCAAAGTGATTTGCAAGGGCTCACCGGGCGTGACTTTCGCGGTCAATTCTGCGAGCGCCGCTATTGCCGCTGTCTTAGGTCCCGGGAGGGTTTCGCTGGCATATTGCACATCCGTGAAATCGACCGTCCAATCTTGCGTCCTATCCGGGAAAAGGGTTCCGTCTAAATTCATCGCGGTGGACTCAATATCCAATCGTTGGGCTTTGGCGGTTTCGCTCGCGGGGTTCATGAGAGTGAAATCGGCGTCGTTTAAGGTTGCCCTCAATTTTGAGGCCTCAGCCGTGCGGGTGAAGAGGTTTTTCGTCATGGGCAGGGTGAAGCTGATATCGCGGCCCTGCCAATCCGTTGGCGTGTCCAAAGATGTGAGGGTCACCACACTTCCGTCTCGGGGCGTGAAGTCCAGAGCTTGCCGCGTCTTATACAGGCGAACATCCAAACGTCCGTCGAGTTTCAAACCCTCAACATATCCGCCGGGCAGGTCCCCATCATAATCCAAGAGCGTGTTCACGGACAGGCGTCGTGGGGTGTCCGCCGCATCATATCGCATTAAGGCCCTGAGCGGGCCGAGGCGGGCAGGCCACCCGTCCGCATCCGTGGCTCGCCAATTCTGTTGCGTGGTAAGGTCAGCTGAAAACTGCCTGATGCCTTTCAGGCCGAGGCCATTTTCTGAGGCGGCCTTGAGGTCAATATTCGTCAATTTCAGGCCGACTGGATTTTTAAACATGGCATCCATGCGGGCAGATATTTGGCCGTTCGCACGATCAAACACGTAATAATCTTCGTCCGTGCGCGAGCGAAGACTTAGCGTGTTTCGAGAGGATTTGACTCTGACCGTATTGACAGGATTGATTGTAAACCCGTCTGGACCATAGCTCAGTTTTCCTTGTCCCCTGACATCCGAGCCAATAAGAAAATCATAGACAGTTTCCTGCAATTGCGCGGCGTAATGCTCCGTCACGGGGACTTTGCTTAAGGCGGGGAAAAGGGACAATGTTTCGGCAACCTCAGCCGCGCGCGCAGGCCGCGGGGAGCGCGCTTT
Source organism: uncultured Algimonas sp. (assembly GCA_964607395.1). Lineage (GTDB taxonomy): Bacteria > Pseudomonadota > Alphaproteobacteria > Caulobacterales > Maricaulaceae > Litorimonas. Next base: position 104 of record CAZSKH010000175.1, on the reverse strand, counting down.
ATCTGCCGCAACGATCCATGTCCCGGAGGCTCGCCTCTCGCCTTGCGCGGAGAGTGAGCCGTCCCATCCCAGACGGATTGGACCGGAGGCGAAGAGATCGCTCG
>CAZSKH010000174.1:0-5657 GCA_964607395.1 uncultured Algimonas sp. | reverse complement strand
TGCAGGAGACATGGGGCGTGCAAGGCATGTATCCCAATATGGATTGGTCGCCGGATGGCGGGCACATCTATTTCTGGGCCAAAGGCAAAATTCATAAGCTGAATGTCGAGACTGGGAATTTCAAAGCTATTCCGTTTAAAGTCCGCGACACCCGCACCGTTATGGATGCCCCGCGTCCCGCCGTCGATGTCGCACCCGATGAGTTCCAAATCAAAATGCAGCGCTTTGTCCAAGCCAGCCCGGACGGGAAATCCGTTGTCTTCGAAAGCCTCGGCAAACTCTATGTGCGGACGTTGAAATCTGGACGGGTTAAACCGCTAACGGACCTACCGCCAGACTTGCGCGAACTCTATCCAAGCTGGTCTCGCGACGGGAAATCTATCGTCTTCACGACCTGGGATGATGCGGAATTAGGCGCTATCCATTCTATCAATGTGGCCTCCGGCAAAATTAAAACGCTAACTGACACACCCGGTCACTACAAACGTCCGCGCCTGTCACCCTCGGGCGACTATCTGACATTCGAAAAAGGCGGCGGCGCGTCCATTACCTCACAGAGCTACACGGATGGACGCGGCATTTACGTTATGGCGGTTGAGGACGGCGAGCCGATGCGGATCTCCAAATCCGGCAATGACCCGCATTTCGATGGCGATGATTTGCGTGTTTTCTTCACCAAGAATATCGACAGCAAGAGCACCCTCGTCTCGACCAACTTGCTCGGCGATGATGAAAAGGCTCATGCGAGTTCCAAAATGGCGCAGACCTATTTGGTCTCTCCCGACGGTGATTATGTCGCCTTCCGCGAGAATTATAATCTCTTCGTGATGCCGCTGCTCTTAGGCCCGCAAAACATCGGCACTGGCATGACCACTGGCGAATTGCCCGTTGTGAAAGTTAGCGAAGGCGGCGCGACCTACCCGAGCTGGTCTACGGACGGCACGCTCCATTGGTCCCTTGGCCCTGATGTCTTCTCGGCCTCTCTTGATGACATGATGGAAGAGGATTTCGAGCCCATCACAGATGGTATTTCGATATCTTATAAGGTCAAAAAGGACGTACCAGAGGGTTCGGTGCTTCTACAAAATGCGACGATCATTTCCATGTCTGATGAAGATGGCGGGGTGATGGAAAATGCAGATATCCTGATTGAAGGTGATCGCATTGTTGAAATTGGCGAGAACCTGTCGGCTCCGCGCGGCGCCGAAACGGTCGACCTCGAAGGCAAAACCATTGTCCCCGGTTTCATCGACGCTCATGCCCACGGCCCGCAAGGCACGGATGAATTAATCCCGCAGCAAAATTGGGAAGCTGTTGCGACACTAGCGCTTGGCGTTACCACCATATTTGACCCCTCCTCCCGCGCGAGTGAAATCTTCGCCGCAAGCGAAATGCAGCGCGCAGGCATGCTCCTCGCGCCGCGGACCTATTCGACGGGTGAAGTCATTTACGGCGCGAAAGCCCCGGGCTTTTTCGCGAATATCCAATCCTATGACGATGCGCGTGAGCATGTCTCCCGCTTGAAAGAGCAAGGCGCGCATGGGGTGAAAAACTATAACCAACCCCGCCGTGACCAACGCCAACAAGTTGTGAAAGCAGCCAAAGATGAAAACCTCATCGTCGTGGCGGAAGGCGGCTCTCTCTATCACATGGATATGAGCCTCGTTCAGGACGGCAATACATCGGTGGAGCATAACCTCCCGCAAGAGTTCATCTATGATGATGTGGTTCAGATGTTCGGCCAGACTAATGTCGCCTACACGCCGACCCTCGCTGTGACTTATGGCGGTATTCGCGGGGAGAGTTATTACTATGCCCGCGAAGATGTGTGGAAACATCCGATCCTCTCCGCCCATACACCGCCAGCTTTGCTACGCGCGGCATCTGTCCGCCGCGAAACGGCCCCTGATGCAGATTATGCAGATGCGGCCGCTGCGGCTGTGTCCAAGAAACTGATGGAAGCGGGCGTGCCTGTCTCTATCGGGGCGCATGGTCAACGCGAAGGCCTAGCCGCGCATTGGGAAATGTGGAGCTTTGCCCGCGGCGGGATGAGCCCGCTACAGGCTCTTATGACAGCAACCACAGAACCTGCGCGTCACCTCGGCTTTGAGAAGGATATTGGCTCGCTAGCGGAAGGCAAACTCGCCGACCTTGTAATCTTATCAGAAAACCCACTCGACGATATTCGGAACACGGATAAGATTGAACACGTCATGATTGGCGGACGGTTATATGAGACTGGCACGATGAATGAGGTTGTGACGGGTGATAAGGAGCGCTTGCCGTATTATTGGGAAAAATGATATTTTTGATCCAGTGAATCAAAAATATCATTTTAGAGCTCGGCCACAGGCCGACTTCTGCACTGACCATGATTTAAGTTGTCACACCGACGCAACGCACAGCGTTGCCCGGTGCCCATTCCGTGAGGTCGGCGTAACAAACTATTTCTAGAGATTGACGCTAATTTCACGGGATGGGCACCGGGCGAACTCCGTTCGCGACGGTGTGACGTTTGTAATTTTTAAAACCGCCGCGCCAACCACTCAACCATCACATTATTGAGCGCTTCCGGCGCGTCCCACATCGCCCAATGACCGCAGTCAGGGATATTCACGCGCTCCAAATCCGGGCACATTTTCACCATGGGCTCCGTTAGCGCGGGCGGGAGCAGCAGGTCCCCTTCCGGGCTAATCATCAAGACGGGCTGCGTAATCCTATTACTCAGGCCCTCGGCGAGGTCCCAATTCACGTCGATATTGCGGTAAAGGTTCATGCCTGTTTCGAACCCCGTCCCGAGATAGGCGTCAACAAACGGCTTGCGGTCCAGATCAGGCAACACACCGCCTTTTAACTCCGGCGAGCCCGCTTTCAAAAACGCTTCAAACTGAGTCGGGATATAGGTGAAGGTATCATCTGCAACCGCGCCGGGCGGTGTGGAGCGGAACATGAGGCGGAAGAAACCGTCGGCGTCTTTCGCGAACATCTTCGCAACGGCTGGACCGCGATCTCTAAATTCGAGGAAGTAATGCTTCGGCCCGTTACGCTTCTCAATAATCTTGAGCGGGGGCGCAGGTGCACGGGCCGTATGCGGCACGCAAATTCCAATAACGGCTTGTACGCGATGCGAAATCATCCGCGCCGCATGCCAGACAATCGACCCACCCCAATCGTGCCCACAGATAATCGCTTCATCATAGCCATAAGCATCCAAGACGGCTTCCATATCGCCGACCAGCTGCGGCATGGCGTAATGCACGGGATCAGCTGGCGCAGAAGACCGCCCGAACCCCCGCAGATCATAGGTGATGACGCGATATCCTGCCGCGACCAAAGCCGGGACCGTATTTTTCCAGCTGTAAGCGAGTTCCGGCCAACCATGGACCAATAGGATTGGAGGTCCATCCATGGGGCCGTCAGCATAGGTCGCGATTTGAAAGGAATCGGAGCTAACAAAATGCGGGGTGTCAAAGTTCATAACATCCTATATGGCTTGAATTCACAGCCATGACACCCGATTTCGAACGCCCTGCGCTGCAAATCTGCCCTTTACGACACGGGCTAAACCCTTTAGGGAGCGCACAACTTACGGGCTTCGCATGTTTTGCGGGGCTTTTGGCATTTGAACACAGAAATGAGATAACCACACATGGTTGAGATTTACGTCCGTCAGAATAATGTAGACCAAGCTTTACGCGCCCTGAAAAAGAAGATGCAAAATGAAGGCATTTTGCGCGAAATTAAAGCGCGTAAGCATTATGAAAAGCCATCCGAGAAACGCGTCCGCGAAGCCCAAGAAGCGGTTCGCCGCGCACGTAAATTGGCCCGGAAACGTGCCCAGATCGAAGGCCTTATCCCGTCCAAGAAAAAGCCGCGTCGCCGCTAGTCGCCGCGTCTCAAAACTGAATATGAAAAGCCGTTCCTTTGGAGCGGCTTTTTTATTGCCCTGTTTTCTTGCCCTTTTGGGACAGACAGGCATGTTAAGCCTGAATGACTCTTCGAAGACGACATCTAACACGAGCCGAAACCGAGGCGCTCCCGGTGGATTTCACAGGCGCGTTTCAGATCAGTGATGTCGAACTGATTGACCGCGCGCATAACCCTTTCGCGAAAAATAAGATTGTTTGCCGGGGGCCTCGCCTGTTCTGGCAGGATTACCCTTCGGATTTCACGCGCATGCCGCTCCTTATCCAATCTTTGCTCGTCCATGAGCTTTGCCATGTTTGGCAATATGAAACCGGGCGGCTGACGGCCTTCCGATATCTGATTGATCCACGAAACTGGATCTATGCCTATGAGGTCAGGGAAACTGCGGATTTCGACGACTACCCAACGGAAAAACAGGCTGACCTGTTGCAAGATTGGTTTTTGGTCAATTCCGGCGCAAAACCGCTCCGTTTTGCCACGTCCAATGGCGCGGTTCCTGACAAGGATTGGCTCAATAAAGTTGTGCCATTTACTTGGACATCTTGATTTAGATGGATGTTAGCGGAGTATTTAGCAATTTATCTTAAGAGGTTCGCAAAGATATTCACCGGGGGCCATCATGCCAAACGAAACTGCAACACGATTAATTGCCGAAATGAAGGCTGTAAATGCGATGACAGATGCGCAGCTTCTCGAGCTGCGACGCGCATTCGGCGCTGATCTGGCGATTGATGGGCGGGAAGCAGACGCCATTTTCGAATTGGATAAATTAGCGAGCAAGCCTAAAGACTGGGCAGATTATTTTACCCTCATCCTGACAACATATTTGGTCCATCAAGGTCAACCGCAGGGCTATATCAATGACGCTATGGCCGCTTGGCTCATCGCGCGTATTGACCATGACGGCGTGGTCGAAACCGAGACCGAGCTTCGCCTGCTGATGAATGTGCTGAAAGTCGCGGAGAAACCCGGCGACCGTCTGGAAGCTTACGCCCTGAAACAAGTCCTTGAAGCCGTTACTCATGGCCGCGGACGCGTTGGGCACGACATGCTGAAACCCGGCATCATCGGACACGCCGAAGTCGAGCTCCTCCGCCGCATCTTCTACAGTGTTGGCGGCGACGGCGGCATGGGCATCACCAGAATGGAAGCCGAACATATTTTCGCACTGAACGACGCGACATCGGGCCGCGAACATGCGCCGCAATGGCGAACTTTCTTTGTGGGCGCGATTGCCAATCATTTGATGATGATTGCCGCGCCAGAGAAAATCGAGCTGGATGAAATGAAACGCCGAGAAGACTGGCTGACCAATGGTCATGGCCGCAATCCCGGCGAAGGCTGGTTCGCAGGTGTAACACCGAGAGCTGTGTTTAACGCGTTTAAAGAGGTCTTTGGCATGAAGCCGCAGGACCCAACGGGCGGATTTTCAATTCTCAATCAAGCAGGTATGCAGCATTCCGAAAAAATCACGGCGGACGAAGCCAGCTGGCTGGTAAGAGCCCTCCAAAATGACGGCGAAATTGATGCGAATGAGCGAGCTTTGCTGGAGTTCATAAGACTCGAATGCCCTGCGATTGACGAAAGCTTGAGACCGCTTTTGGACGCTGCTTAGGGCCGTCTCAAAACTTAATCCTCGTTTCGCGAGGGTTTTAGGCGGCGAAATACTTCGGTTTTTCAACGCCCTATAAAATAATCAAAAAACTATATCCGCACCTGCCCATTTTGGG
>CAZSKH010000173.1:0-5665 GCA_964607395.1 uncultured Algimonas sp. | reverse complement strand
GTTTCTTCCGGGTGGGCCGCATCGATGAGCATACGTTTGGTCATGGTGTTCTCCAAGCGCTCGCGCGGAAGCCCGACGAATGGTCGGTCGCTGCGAGGCAAAAATTGATAAGGTAGGGTTCAGGGTCGCCGCGCGCGATAACAGGGCGTCCGTCGTAACGGGGCCTTTTGTTCTCGCTATGATTTGCGTGGCGGTCATAAAAACTTTCAAATTGCAGCTAGGACCGAACTGTCGAAGCTGCGCGAATTTGGCGAGAGGGGCGTTAGGTTCAGCCTGCCGTAGCTCGCATTCCTGAAGCTCCTGCCTCATTTCCTGCTAAAGGGCAAAGCATTTGTCAGCTCGGTTCGTAATCAAGGGGCAATAAGGAGCTCTGACTGACATTCGTCACATCTTTGTGAGTCCGGCGCGCCATAAACTAAGACTTTATTCACCATAAAATTGGCATAGACAAAGTCATCGTGTTTCGGCTTTTTCTTATATCTTTGGTGTTGACCATTCTCACTGGGCTGAACGCGACGGCAGCAGTGCCTGTGCCGAAATTAAAGCCCGGGACAGAAATCGCCACAATGCCTATTCGCGCGCCTGGCGCACGTTACTTTGGCTCTCAAACCCCGTATCCTGTCTTGAAACCGCGCGGTACAACCAAACCGGTCAGAAAACCCGTCATTGTCATTGACCCGGGCCATGGCGGGACTGACCCGGGCACTATCGGCGTGAAAGGCACGCATGAAAAGACCATCACAACCAAAGCCGCGAATGAGCTGGCAGCGCGCCTGCGTAAATCGGGCCGATACACGGTCATCCTGACCCGGACTAATGACAGCTATGTGGATCATGATGATCGCTTGCGCATTGCGCGGACAGGGCAAGCAGACCTCTTTATTTCTATCCATGCTGATTCGGCGGGGGCGTCGGCAAAAGGCGCAACCGTCTATACGCTCGCGGATCGGGCGAAGGGCCGACAAAGGCGGATCGTCAATAATCAAAATTGGATTTTGGACGTCGACCTGTCCGCGCAAACTGATCCAGTTGGCGATATACTTGTCGATTTAGCGCAGCGAAAAACGGAGAGTCAGTCCGATGCCTTTGCGGAAATCCTCCTAAACGAGTTAAGCGGAAACAAGGTAGAGCTAATCGGTAATTCTCATCGACGGGCGGGATATTATGTTCTTTTGGCACCCGATGTTCCCGCAGTTTTGCTGGAGTTGGGGTTTTTGTCCAACCCGATAGATGAGAAACGTCTCAAAACAAAAAGATACCGCGATAAGATTACATCAAGTGTGGAGCAGGCGATTGATGCCTATATGGCGCAGCGCTGAGGCTTCGTGCTTTTGCCGGTGCCCGTGTAGCAAAGCCTTTATATCCTGACATGGCCCCGCTAATACCCCAATGACGCCGCATTCCGCGGTTAGATGATTCGACCTATGACCGAGACGATTTCTCCGATTTCTGCGCCCGATAATAATGATGCGCCCCGTTCGACATCGCGCCGAGCCAAGCTCTGGCGTGTGTTTAAATGGCTGGTCGGAATCGGGTTTGTATTGGGGCTTATCCTCGCTATCCTCATTTTTGTGATTTTGGTCATCTGGACGCGAGACTTACCTGATGAAGATAGCTTATCCGAATATGAGCCGCCCGTTATGTCGCGCGTGCATGCAGGTGACGGCAAGCTTATTTATGAATTTTCAAAACAAGCCCGCGTTTTTGTTCCCGTTAATACAATCCCGCGAGAGCTTCAACTTGCTTTTGTGTCAGCTGAGGACAAGCGGTTTTATAGGCACAATGGGTGGGACCCGATTGGTCTGACCCGCGCTGCGCTCTCCGCGCCGGGGAAAAAGCTCAAAGGTCAACGCGTTGGCGGGACCTCTACCTTGACCCAGCAAGTCGCCAAAAACTTCCTCGTCGGGGATGATTACAGTTTTAAGCGGAAAGTCCGCGAAATTGCGATTGCCCGCCGCATGGAAAAGGCTTTCACTAAAGACGAGATTATCGAGTTATATTTGAATGAGATTTATTTTGGGCGCGGCGCTTATGGTGTGGCGGCGGCCTCATTGAAACATTTCGGCAAACCGATGCAGGATTTGACCCTCGCGGAAATAACCTATCTCGCGGCGGTTCCCAAGGGGCCAGCAAATTACCGTTTGGATGATGAGCGCGGGTTTGAGCGCGCAAAAAATCGTCAGGCCTATATTTTGGGCCGCATGTTAGAGGACGGCTACATCACGCAAGAGGAAGCTGACGAGGCCAAGGCCGGAGAGCTCGATTGGACAAAGCGTCTGGAGGGCGACGAATATCTTGCCTCTGAATATTTTGTCGAAGAGGCCCGTAAGCAGATTTACAAAATGTATGGCGAAGATGAGCTTTATGAGGGCGGCCTTTCGATCCGCACAACACTGGACACATCCATGCAGCTGGAAGGTCGCCGCGCCCTACGCCGGGGACTGGAAATGATGGATCGCCGTCACGGATATCGCGGGCCGCTCACATCCTTCGAGTCGATGTCGGATTGGAAGAAACAGCTGGCTGCTGTCAAAGCGCCGCTCGATATTGGTGATTGGCGCACAGCGCTTGTCATGGATGTGTCGGACAAATCGGCCAACCTTCGCTTCGTCCCGCCGGCGGATTTCCCAGAAGATGAAACCTATCCTGATGTAGACGCTAGAGGCACGCTTGCGCTTTCCGATATCGCTTGGGCGAAAAAAGCACTCCCCAAAGGTGCGGTCGGTCCGGATTTAAAGTCCGTTAAGTCGGTTCTGAAAGCGGGAGATGTGATTTTAGTTCAGCGTAAACCCGTCAAGAAAGACGCGGAGCCGTCAACGCAATATAACCTGCGCCAAGTTCCGAAAGCCAATGGCGGCTTACTCGCCATGGACCCGCATACGGGCCGCGTCTTGGCCATGGTGGGCGGATATAGTTTCGACCAATCTCAATTTAATCGTGTCACGCAAGCCAAGCGCCAGCCCGGGTCGGCCTTTAAACCCTTCGTCTATGCAACGGCATTGGAGCAGGGTTTTACGCCGGCAGATCAAATTCTTGACGCTCCCTTTGTCATCGAAAAGAAAGACGTTGAGTGCGAAGAAAACCCGCTGGGCACGTTACAGCTCCGAAGCAATTTAGAGGCACGTAACGAAGACGACAGCGCTGATGATGCCACGGAGGATGATGAAGAATGTGAGCGTTTTTATAAGCCGGAGAATTATAATGCTGGTAACTTCTACGGGTTGTCGACCCTGCGGTTGGGGATTGAAAAGTCTCGAAATGCGATGACTGTGCGGCTGGCCAATGAAATGGGCATGGCACCCGTCATGAAACTCTCCCAGCGCTTTGGTATATATGACGAGCCTAAGCCGGAGTTGGCTTGGGCTTTAGGGGCGGGCGAAACCACATTGATCCGCCTCGCGACAGCTTACTCAGCTATGATCAATGGCGGCAAGGCTGTTGAACCGCGCATATTAGACCGCGTTCAAGATGGCAGCGGCAAAACCATATTTAACGCCTTTGAGGTGGATTGTGCCGATTGCTTGCAGGATGAGTATATGGGCGGGCCGCCGCCAGAGCTTGAGGACACGCGCGTCCAAGTCATTGATCCCGTCACTGCCTATCAAGTGACCTATATCATGCAGGGCGCCGTGCAGAACGGAACAGGGGCGAAGCTGAGAGCTCTAGGGCGTCCCTTGGGCGGCAAGACCGGGACAACCAATGACAGCTTTGACAATTGGTTCATGGGCTTCTCGCCAGATCTGGTCGTCGGCGTTTATGTCGGCATGGATACGCCCGAACAAATGGGCCGCGAAACAGGGTCCAGTTCCGCCGTGCCTATTGTCAAAGATTTTTTGGAAACGGTTCTCAAAAGCCAATCAAAAGTCCCGTTCCGAATTCCCGACGGGGTGACGCTCGCGCCTGTGAACCGCGTGACGGGCGAGCCGACTTATATTGGTGCGCCAGACTTTATTTTGGAAGCTTTCAAACCCGGCACCGAGCCGACTGTAGGCGGGTTAAAAAGCCGGACACGCTTTGGCTCAGGTACGGATTCTTTGGGTGGGTTTTTTGGCGCACCATCCGTTATTAATGAAGCGGCGGACCCGTCCGACGAGCCGGCTGAAGAAATTGCTGAGAACGCGAAAGAGGACGCACCCGTCTCGGAAGAAGGTGCAACGCCCGAAGGCGATGCACCGGAGGCAACAGAGACGGACGCTAATGATGCGCCGAGCCTGTCAGAGATTTTAGAACGGGCGGAGCGCGCCGTGGATGGCGAAACGCCTGACATTGACGCTCCAGAGCTGGGAGAGACCCCAAAGCCCACAGAGATAGAAGTGCCCGTTCCGGCGGAGGTTGAAATCCCCGAAGAGGTAGAAAAGCCTGTCGAAAAAGCGCTCGATGATGGCCTCTATTAAGGCCCCGCTATGAGAGCTGATATTCTCCAAATGCAAACCGACATCCAGCAGTCAGTGGAACTGCTGAGGAGGCGTCTTTGACTGGGAGACGTCCGAACGCCGCCTAGCGGAACTCAACAATCTCGCCGAAGATCCGAGCCTGTGGGACAATCCACAAGAGGCGCAAAAACTGATGCAGGAACGCTCAAAGCTGGAATCTAGTTTTGAGGCGATCGCGAAAATAGAGACCGAGTTATCTGAAAATGTCGAACTCGCTGAGCTCGCAGAAATGGATGATGATACGGAGCTGTTGGACGCCGCAGCCGAGGCGCTGACGAAGACGAAAAAAGCTGCGGATGCTGCCGAACTTCTCGCGCTGATGAGCGGCGAGGCCGATGGGAATGATTGCTTCGTCGAAATTCACCCGGGCGCTGGCGGAACAGAGGCCCAAGATTGGGCTGAAATGGTGCTGCGCATGTATATGCGCTGGGCCAATTCAAAGGGGATGAAGACAGAACTGTTGGAAGCGCAAGACGGCGACGGTGCCGGGATTAAATCGGCGACGCTTCGCATTAAAGGCGAGAATGCTTTTGGGTGGATGAAGACCGAATCCGGTGTCCATCGGCTCGTTCGTATTTCTCCCTTTGACAGCTCCGCCCGGCGTCATACGAGTTTTGCCTCCGTCTGGGTTTTCCCGGAAATCGACGACACAATTGAGATCGATATTGATGAGAGCGATTGCCGCGTGGATACATATCGTGCGTCGGGGGCAGGCGGCCAGCACGTCAATAAGACGGATTCCGCTGTGCGAATTACTCATGAGCCCACGGGCATCGTCGTGCAGTGCCAATCAGACCGCAGCCAACATAAGAACCGCTCTCAAGCCTGGGATATGCTCCGCGCGCGCCTCTATGAAGAAGAGCTCCGCAAACGTGAAGAAGACGCGCAATCGCTCGCCGATAGCAAAACCGACATTGGCTGGGGACATCAAATAAGAAGCTATGTGCTGCAACCCTATCAAATGGTCAAAGACCTCCGAACAGGCGTGGAAACATCCGATACATCAGGGGTTTTGGACGGCAAACTGGACGACTTCATGGCAGCGGCGCTGAGTGCGCGTGTTGGTGCGGAGACTGAATAAGTAGCTAAAGCAAAATCGTTGTCACACCGACGCAGGCCAACGGCCTGCCCGGTGCCCATACCGTGAAGGTCAGGCTGGAAACTACATTAGCAAATGTAGAATCCATTGGCCGCCGGGCACGATAATCAAAGTTATCAATCAACGTGATTTC
>CAZSKH010000172.1:0-5855 GCA_964607395.1 uncultured Algimonas sp. | reverse complement strand
AATGCCGTTAGCTGTTGTATCGGCTCTTGCGCGCGGTTAGGTTCTGCCCATATTTTACGGCGCTTTGCGCGCCCCTGATTCAAGGTCCAAGACGTGGTCGATTTTATCAATGAAGTGGAAGAAGAACTCCGCAAGGACGACTACAACCGGCTTCTCAAAAAATATGGTCCCGCTATTGGGGTGGTCTTGTTTCTCATCGTCGCGGGAACAGGGTATATTGAATATCGCAAATATGCCGATGACAAGAAAGCCCAAGCGGTCTCTGCTGTTTATACAGCGGCGGATAAGCAGTTGGATGAAGGACGTCCCGACGACGCTGTCGCAGCCTTCGCGGATCTAGGCGCGACAGGCCCTGATGGATATGCGGGCTTGGCTCTCATGCGCGCCGCCGCCGTTCGTCAAGATCAAGGCGATGTTCTCGGCGCGGTAAAGTTTTTCGATCAAGCCGCTGAAAAATTCTCTATACCCCGCCATAAGCAACTCGCGCAGTTGAAAGCGGCCTATTTGCTCGCGGACCAAGGGGCCTATGCGGATGTTATTGGCCGGGTCTCGCCGCTGGCTGAAACCGATGCGTCATATGAGTTTCTGGCGCGAGAGCTGCTAGGATATGCTTATTCAGAGTCGGGCGATAAATCGTCTGCACGCGAACAATTTGCCTATCTGACGTCTATTCCTGGCGTCCCGCCGACGGTCAAACAGCGGGCAGAGCAATCCATGGCTCTGATGGGGACGAAGGCCGCGCTTTCCGCGCCCGAGCCAATCGCCCCTCAGCAAACAACAGAGCCAGCTACTGAAAAGCAGGAAGATGCGACTGATGAATAATAACTCACTCCTTCTGACCATTTTAAGCGCAGCATTGCTATCGGGCTGCTCGACTTTGGACGCCATTAATCCGTTTGATAAAACAGAATCCGCTAAGCGTGCCGAGCAGGGTGAGGTCGCGGGTGAAGATCAACGTATTTCGATCTTGGAGCTTTCCGAAACACTGGCGGTTGCCACGCCGACGACGCCCGACCAAATTATTCTACCTGACCCCTATGTGAATACGGATTGGCCACAGGCGGGCGGAAACGTCCAACATGTTGTCCAGCACACCGGGGCAACGGGACCTTTGGACAGAGCTTGGTCTGTCGACATTGGCGAAGGGTCAGGTCGCAAAGGCCGCATCGTTGCGCCCCCCGTGATCGCGAATGGTACCATTTTCACAGTCGATTCCCGGTATCAAGTGAGCGCCTTTAATGAGGCGTCCGGTGACAAAATCTGGGACTTCAAAGTTGAGGCTGTACAGCGCGAGTCAACGCGGGTCGGCAAGACCAGTTTTATTGACCGTATCAGAGATCCTCTGACATTTACGGATGGGGACGGCAGTGATAAAGAAGGTGTCGGCGGAGGCGTGGCCTTTGCCAATGGCACGATTTATGTTGCATCTGGCCTCGGTAAGATGGTGGCGTTGAACGCACAAACAGGCGAGCTAATATGGGCGCGCCAGACCCGTGTTCCCCTGAATTCCGTCCCGACGGTAGACAATGGCCGCGTGTTTGTCATTTCGGATGATAATGAGCTGTTTGCGTTGAATGCGAATACAGGTGAAGTGCTCTGGTCCTATCAAGGGATTATTGAAACGGCTTCCATGCTAACGGCCCCGGCTCCGGCTGTCGTCGATGATGTCGTAATTGCGCCATTTTCTTCCGGTGAATTGATTGCGCTTCGCGTTCAAAACGGCGGTGTGCTTTGGCAGGACTCGCTGTCTTCGACGGCCCGTTTGACCCCGCTCGCATCTTTGAACGATATTTCTGGCGGTCCGGCGGTCGCAGATGGCTATGTCATCGCGTCCGCGCAGAGCGGCGTCATGACGGCTTTTGATTTGCGAACCGGACAGCGTGTTTGGTCTCAACCCGCAGGGTCTTTGTCCATTCCGCTGATTGCTGGCGATGTTGTCTTCACGACAACAACAACCGGCCAAGTGGCGGCGATGTCGAAACTGGACGGGACCGTGCTCTGGATTCAGCAGTTAGAGAGTTTCCAAAATGCGAAAAAGCGCAAAAAGCGGACGGTTTGGATTGGCCCTGTGTTGGCCGGCAACCGTCTGGTGGTCGCGAGCTCTCAGGGGGATGTGACCTTGCTCGATCCGCGTTCCGGCACGATCATGAAAGAAATGAGCGTGAAAGCGCCCGTCTTTGTGCCGCCCGTTATCGCGAATGAAACCGTCTATCTGTTGACCGACGAAGCCAAACTCGTCGCGTTTAAATAGCCCTGTGGCTCGCAAGCGGCGCTTTGACGAAGAGGACGACCTCGACGTCGCTGACACACGGCCCGCCCGTATTGCTGTGATTGGCCGTCCCAATGTGGGAAAATCTACGTTGTTTAACCGTTTGGCCGGGAAGAAACTCGCCATTGTGAACGATATGCCCGGCGTGACCCGGGACGTGCGCGAGACGAAATCACGCCTACGCGGACATGACATGACTTTGCTGGACACAGCTGGGTTTGAGAATGCCACAGGCAATAAGCTCGAAGCCCGCATGCGCAGCCAAACGGAAGACGCGGTCGTCGGCGCGGATGTCTTGCTCTTCGTCTATGACGCCCGCGAAGGCGTAACGCCGCTCGACCGTATCTTTGCGGATTTTGTCCGCAAACAAGGCAAGCCTATCATCCTCGTTGCAAATAAATGCGAAAGCAGTGCGGCGGATACAGGCGTCACCGAAGGCTATTCGCTTGGTATGGGCGACCCGGTCGAGGTCGCGGCCGAGCATAATATTGGAATTGTAGATTTGGACGACGCCGTGGAATTAGCGCTGCGGCAGGTCAAACTTGAGGTCGATCCGGAACCGCTCGACACAACCGAAGCGCCCGTGCGGATTGCCATTGTGGGCCGTCCCAATGCGGGGAAATCGACGCTGATCAATACGCTTATCGGCCAGGACCGATTGCTGACGGGTCCCGAAGCAGGGGTCACACGCGATTCGATTACGATTGATTATGTTTGGCAGGGCCGCCGCGTACAGTTCCACGACACGGCGGGCATGCGTAAAAAAGCCAAAGTCCAAGACACGCTCGAAGTCATGAGTGTCCATGATTCCTTGCGCGCGATAAAATTTGCACAAGTCGTCGTTTTGTTGATGGATGCGACGGCGCCCTTTGATAAGCAGGATTTGCAAATTGCGTCCCTTTGCGAACGGGAAGGGCGCGCTATGATTATTGGCGTGACGAAATGGGATTTGGTCCCGAATAAATCCGAGATGTCCAAAGCGCTTCGCGAAACTGCCGCGCGGCTATTGCCGCAAGTCAAAGGCATACCTGTCGTCATGTTCTCTGGCCTGACGGGCAAATCCGTTGACCGCCTTCTGCCCGCGATTGAACGCGTGCAAATTGACTGGTCCGTGAAAGTGAAAACGTCAGAGCTCAATGATTGGCTCATGGAAAAGGTCGCCCGTCATCCACCGCCCGCCGTCAATGGCCGCCGGATAAAGCCGAAATATATCAGCCAAACCAAAACCCGCCCGCCAACATTCGTATTGAAATGCTCGCGTGCGGATAAGCTGCCGGAAACCTATCGCCGCTATTTAATCAATGGCTTAAGAGAAGACTTTGATCTCTGGGGAATTCCAATCAGGCTTTATGTGAAAGCCGATAGTAACCCCTACGACACCGACAAACGCATCCAAGGCAAAGAGCGTTTGGGCCGGATTAAGAAGGGCCGAGAAGATGTGGGCCGGGTGAAAAAACATCCTCGGAAGGATCGGGATTAGCACCAGCTAAAATTGATTCGTCTTCGATGCAAACGATATTGGACTCATGCAGATCACTGGAATCGTAACTTTCGGTATCCAAACCTATGTGGGATCAAGTGTGCTCAGCAAGTGAAACCCATATGAAATATGTTCGTTGACCTACTAGGTAATGAAAAACCGATTTCGGTGCGTGTTAATATACTTCGCAATTGGGCTGTAAAGAATAGATACGTATCCCGTTTCAGACGTCTTTTCATGCAATAGCCTGTAGAACTCATTCTGCATTTCTGGCCAATGAGGAGGAAGGTCAACGAATTCCATTTGAGCAAAATGCGCATGGCGATCTTCAGATTTTCGCGGAATAGGTCGAATTCCATATGCGTCCCAAGCCTCATCCATGATATTAGCAAGCTGAACTAATCCGAACCTGCGCAATCCAATTATGGCTTCCTCTGCGAGCTCACCGGAAAGATGATCTAGCCCTGAGTCAAAACCTCCTCCAGAGATTGACGTCATCACGTGATGGACTGCAAAGAGCATGAGCTGTTCTTCGGTGATTTTGGAAACCAGACTTTTCGCCGCTTCTAGGTCATTCCAAGGCCATAGCCACTCAAGTTTTCCTAGAGCGCTTTCAACCAATAAATACTCATCTTTTGGCGGCCAGAAATCATCTCTCCAAAGAGAACTGGTTTCAGGGTTTGGGTGAGCTGCGTAGGTCCATTGCATATATGTTGTTTAGGCTATCACAAATTTGATATCTACAGGATCTAAAACCTTGCAACTAATCGCTGAAACGCAGCAAACTACCTGAGTCATTAAACTCTGCGCTCAAAAGCTTCGACAGGTTGGGCCAATGATCCGCCGGATCGGGCAGGGTGCTGGCATCTTCTCCCGGCACGGCTTTAGCGCGCATGGCTGTTCGTGTTCCGCCGGGGTCATAGATGTTCACGCGGACTTTCGTGATTTCTGTCTCTGCTGCGTAGATATTCGCCATCGCTTCCAGCCCGGCTTTGGAGACCGCATAGACCCCCCAATAGGCGCGGTGGCTCTGCGCGACGGAACTCGTGACTGCCACAACGCGGCCCGCATCTGATGCGCGTAAGAGCGGGTCGAGCGAGCGTATCAGGCGGTAGTTCGCTGTCAGATTAACGGACATAACGCTGTCCCATTCTTCTGGTTTGGTGTGTGGCAGGGGCGTGATGCTGCCGAGTTGTCCCGCATTCAGCAGCAAGCCGTCCAATTTCCCAAAACGCTCGTGGAGCGCTTTGCCAAGACGATCAATGGAATCCCCGTCTTTCAAATCCATGGGAACGAGGGTGCAGTGCCCGCCTGCCGCTTTGATATCGTCGTCCAGATCTTCCAACCCACCTTGGGTGCGGGCAATCGCAATGACATGGGCGCCGGCGGCGGCGAGATGTTTGGCGGCGGCGTAGCCGATGCCGCGCGACGCCCCGGTGACAAGGACAATGCGGCCTGAATGGTCAGCCATTGCGCTTACGCCACTTCCACGAGGAATGAGAGTTGATTGCGGCCCAACATCTTGCGGTCGCGGTCAACGAGCGGTGTCGGATAAGAGCCCGTAAAGCAATGGTCAGCATATTGGGATTCGGCTTCTTCGCGGTATTCCTCACCCATGGCCCAATAGAGCCCCTCGACGGATAGAAATCCGAGGCTGTCCACTTCTAACATGGAGGTCATTTCTTCGAGCGAATAATTGGCCGCAATGAGTTTTTGCTTGGATGGCATATCGATACCGTAATGGTCCGCATATTTGATCGGCGGGGAGGCCGAGCGGAAGTGGACCTCTTTCGCGCCTGCGGCCTTAATCATACGCACGATTTTGGTCGATGTCGTGCCGCGCACAATTGAGTCGTCAACGAGCAAGACGCGCTTGCCCTCAATCATGGCACGGTTAGCGGAATGTTTGAGTTTGACGCCCATATCGCGAATTTGCTGCGTGGGTTGGATAAAGGTTCGCCCGACATAATGGTTGCGGATAATGCCGAGTTCAAAGGGGATGCCTGTGGCTTGTGAGAACCCGAGCGCAGCCGGAACGCCGCTATCCGGAACGGGGATAATAACGTCCACCTCGGCAGGCGTTTCCTCCGCCAGTCGCTCGCCCAT
>CAZSKH010000171.1:0-5866 GCA_964607395.1 uncultured Algimonas sp. | reverse complement strand
AGAATAGATAACGCGTCTATCTTGTCCCATGTCCGAAAGAACGAGTTAAATATGCGGGATAAAACCCAAAGTGCGGAGGGAGTTTTTTGAGTTTTTTATAAGCGGTTGAAAACGTTATAAATCCACACGCAAAATGAGCTTCTGAAACGCGCACAAAACCCCTGTGTCCCCTTTGGGGGGAGATGTCTGAACGAAGTGAAGGCAGAGGGGGACTTATTGCTCAAGAATATTAATTTAACAAACCCCCTCCGAGCCGCTGTGCGGCCCACCTCCCCCTAAAGGGGAAGATAATTCTCTAATTTCTCCATCACAAACACGTGAACACATAGTTCTTGACCATTCAGTTTATATTCATATATACGGTTCTCAAGACGAAAGAGAGACCATGACAAATTTAATTGATAGTTACCTACTGAAATCCGGAATGCCCGCCGAAGAGCTTTGTGTTATTGGCCGCGCCAAACGCGCATTTTATTATTACGGTATGTTCGCCACCGCAGCTTTGGCCCTGAGCCTTGCGAGCGTTGGCCTGTTTAATATCCTGACCTAGTGCATTTCCGGCCTACGCCAGAGTTACCTTAAGCCGTCCAGCCCGTTCGGGTTTTATAGGTAAATTGCCCCTGATCATTGAGGCGGCGACTGACGACACCCCGCGCCTTTAAGCAATTCAAATGCGCGATGGATTCGCCGACCGCCATAATCCGGTTTCCATCCGTAATCTCGCGGCGAAAGAGAACAGAATAAACGCCCGTTGCCAGCCGCGGCGAGCGGCAATGTTCCGCCAGACGGTTCAACGCTTTCTCATGATGTTCAATCAGTTTCGACAGGCGTTTATGCGCGCCTCGAAACGGTATGCCATGGGCCGGAGCAATTAGAATATCTTCCGGAAATTCCCCTTTTAATTTGTGGCAGGATTGTATCCAATCTTCCAGCGGATTGCTTTCTGGTTCCGTTGGCCAAACAGACACATTGGAGCTGATATTTGGCAAGAGTTGATCGCCCGTCAAAGCGAGGTTTAATTCGGGGCAATACAGGCATGCATGTTCAGGTGAATGTCCCGACCCGATGACAACCCGCCATTCGCGTCCACCGATTCGCCCGAGCTCTCCATCGGTTAATCGATCATAGCTTTGCGGCAGCGGGACAATCGCTTTACCAAACCCCCCGAAGCGGGCCTTATAAAGCTCGATCTGGGTATCCGTAAATCCAGCTTTTTGATAGAATTTAATGCCTTCTTTAGGCGCAACTTTTCCAGTGTCCGCCGCCATAAGGCGGCAGAGGAAATATTCCCCGCGCGTCATCAATAGCGGCGCGCCGAAGCGGCGGCACAGCCACCCTGCCAGACCCGTATGGTCAGGATGCAAATGGGTGCAAATCACGCGGTTGACCGGACGCCCGCCCAGCAAGCCTTCGAAATGGGTTTTCCAAATATCTTTGCTGACCTTATCCGCGATGCCGGTATCAACAATGACCCAACCATCCCCATCGCGCAGCGCCCAGAGATTAATATGATTGAGCCCTCGCATCGGCAGCGGAAAGCGCAGCCAAAAGACGCCCGGCGCAACCTCTGTCGCGCTGCCGGGTCCGGGGGCATCGTCGACCACAAATTCAAGGCCTCGCCCCTCATATCCGCTTTCACGGACGAGGGATTGATCTGGTGCTGTTTTTTCGGCGGGTTTGCTCATGGGCGATAGATAGTCGATTGCGCCGCAAATTACAGCACTGAATTGCGCACAGATGCAGCGGCAGTCGCGAGCTTGCATGGACATTGCGTGCGCGGCGATTTAGTTTCCCCTTCATCAGAACAAATGGGGCGGTCTACTTTGCCGAAGTTACAGTCAAAAATTAATCCAGACAGTGCCGAATTTCGGGCCAATCGCGACGCGATGGAGGGGCTCGTTGCGGACTTACGCGAAAAAGTCGCGAAGATCGCTTTGGGCGGATCAGAGCGATCGCGCGAACGGCATTTGTCGCGCGGGAAACTGCTACCCCGCGAGCGCGTTGAGCGCCTGCTGGACCCGGGAACGCCGTTTCTGGAGCTTAGCCAAATGGCAGCTTACGGCATGTATGACGACCAAGTGCCGAGTGCAGGCCTCATCACCGGCATTGGCCGTGTGTCAGGCCGAGAGGTGATGATTATCTGTAATGACGCGACGGTCAAAGGCGGGACCTATTATCCCATGACCTGCGAGAAACAGGCACGCGCGCAAGAGATTGCGCAAGAGAATAAGCTGCCCTGTATTTATCTCGTCGATAGCGGCGGCGGGAACTTGCCCAACCAAGCCGAGATTTTCCCGGGCAAAAATGATTTCGGCCGCGCCTTTTATAATCAAGCCAATATGTCCGCCGAAGGCATTGCGCAGATCGCCGTTGTCATGGGCAGTTGCACAGCAGGCGGCGCCTATGTCCCGGCCATGGCAGATGAGAGTATTATCGTCGCCGACCAAGGCACGATTTTCCTCGCGGGGCCGCCATTGGTAAAATCTGCGACGGGCGAAGATATTGACGCGGAGAGCCTTGGCGGCGGAGCGCTGCATGCCCGCACGTCAGGCGTGGTCGATCATCTGGCGGCCAATGACGCCCATGCGCTGCAAATGGCGCGGGATGCGGTGGAGACTTTGGGCAAAGCGGATTTATCTTTCATGCCGGACGAAACGCATGAACCGCCCGCTTATGACATCGACGAGCTGGACGGGGTTGTCCCCGCTGATATTCGCAAGCCCTATGATTGCCGCGAAATTATTGCCCGTATCACCGATGGGTCTAAATTCACCGAATTTAAGAAAGAGTTCGGCACGACGCTCATCTGCGGTTTCGCGAGCATCCACGGTTACCGTGTCGGCATCCTCGGCAATAATGGGGTGTTGTTTTCTGACTCTGCGGTGAAGGGCGCGCATTTCGTCGAGCTCTGCGCGCAGCGGAAAATCCCGCTCGTGTTTTTGCAAAATATCACTGGCTTTATGGTCGGCTCCAAAGCGGAAGCCGGCGGCATTGCGAAACACGGCGCGAAAATGGTGCATGCGGTGGCCTGTGCGAAAGTGCCGAAGTTTACGGTCGTCGTCGGCGGCTCTTATGGCGCGGGGAATTACGGCATGTGCGGGCGGGCCTACTCGCCGCGCCTCATGTTTATGTGGCCCAATGCGCGGATTTCCGTCATGGGCGGCGAGCAAGCGGCGGATGTGCTGGCGACCGTGAACCGCAATGCGAAAGACTGGACGGAAGATGAACGCGAAGCGTTTAAAAAACCCATCATCGAGCAATTCGAAAAAGAGGGGCATCCTTACTTCGCCAGTGCGAGATTATGGGATGACGGCATTATCGCACCGCGCGATACACGGCGTGTGCTGGGCCTAGGTCTCGCCATGGCGGCAAATGCCCCGCTAGAGGAGACACGCTTTGGCGTGTTTAGAATGTAGTGGCTGACGTTAAAAAAATCCTAATCGCCAATCGCGGCGAGATTGCTTGCCGCGTGATTAAGACTGCGCGTAAAATGGGCATTGCCACCGTCGCTGTTTATTCAGACGCAGACCGCAAAGCCCTGCATGTACGGCTCGCCGATGAAGCTGTGCACATCGGGCCAAGTCCAGCGGTGGAGAGTTATCTCGTCATTAAGAAAATCATCGCTGCCGCCGTCGAGACAGGGGCAGATGCGGTTCATCCCGGATATGGTTTCCTGTCAGAAAATCCTGACCTTGTGCGGGCTTGCGAAAAAGCAAAGATTACTTTTATCGGTCCATCCGCCGAAGCCATGGAAGCCATGGGCCTGAAAGACGCCGCGAAGAAATTAATGGATGACGCCGGCGTTCCGATTACGCCCGGCTATCACGGCAAAGATCAATCGCCGAAACTCCTCAAAGCGAAAGCGGGCATGATTGGCTATCCCGTGTTGATTAAAGCCGTCGCAGGCGGAGGCGGGAAAGGCATGCGCAAGGTCGAAGCGGACGCCGATTTCGACGCGGCCCTCGCGAGTTGCAAACGCGAAGCGGCCAGCAGTTTTGGCAATGAAGATGTCCTCATCGAGAAATATATCCAAAGCCCGCGCCATATCGAAGTGCAGGTCTTTGGCGATACCCACGGTAATGTCGTGCATATGTTTGAGCGTGATTGCTCGCTGCAGAGACGCCACCAGAAAGTCATTGAAGAAGCTCCCGCCCCCGGCATGACGGATACTGTCCGAAAAGCCATGACCGACGCCGCCGTCAAAGCCGCCAAAGCCGTGAATTATGTCGGCGCAGGCACAGTCGAATTCATCGTCGACGGGTCGGGAAAGCTGCGCACCGACGGCTTCTGGTTCATGGAAATGAATACAAGATTACAAGTCGAGCATCCGGTCACGGAAATGATTACCGGACTCGATTTGGTGGAGTGGCAGATACGGGTGGCGCAGGGGGAGAAGCTGCCGAAGCAGGACACGATTAAGATTGATGGGCATTCCGTAGAGGCAAGAATTTATGCGGAAGACCCCGCCAATGGCTTTCTACCGAGTATCGGGAAAATTCGTCACTTTGATGATGAGTCATGGGTATCAGGTGATGATGTTTATCGTGTCGACACAGGTGTCGAGCAAGGCGACCGTGTAACTATTCACTATGATCCAATGATCGCAAAACTGATTACTTTGGCAGACGACAGAGAAGACGCGATAGACAATCTTATAGATTTGATTGACGACGCTGAAATCTGCGGGGACAATTTAAAAGGCCTCAAAACTAATAGCCATTTTTTAAGGCAATGCCTAAAGAATAAAGAATTCGTCGACGGAAAGGTGAACACTCATTTCATTGCGAAACATGAAAATGAGCTTCTTCCTGACCGATCAGAGTTCCAAGAAAAACTATATGGATTGGCCGCTCTGTATCTCGACCAACTGATATGGAAAGCTGAAACAACACCATTCAATGAAGCCAACGCATGGCGAATGAATGGGGTAAAAAATGACCGACATGTTTTTGATAGTGAAAATGGTCCCCTCGTCGTCACAATTCACGAAAAAACCAACAAAGGCATTTTAGCTTCCGTAGGCCAAAATAAGACAATATTCTTTAGCCTTGATGGAGAGAATACGTCGGCAAACAACGAAAGAGAGCTCACGAACTATAAAAGCTGGGCATTCAAGAAGCTTGATGACCATGTAAGCATAACAAGACAGTCCGAATTTTTCCAAATTCCTCTCCCATCACATGACGCTACCGCTACAGCATCTGGCGACACAATCACAGCCCCCATGCCCGGCAAAATCATCGCACTGAATTGCGCGGCTGGCGATGCTGTCTCCGAAGGCGATGCGCTCGTCGTGATGGAAGCCATGAAGATGGAGCAAACCCTGACAGCTCCGCGCGACGGCGTTGTGGCGGAGATTGGTGCTGATGTTGGCGAGCTGGTGAGTGACGGCGCGCTGTTGGTGAAATTGAAAGAGGTGGAATCATGATTTTCGTTTTCATCCCCTTCTCCTTGGGGAGAAGGTCCCCGAAGGGGGGATGAGGGGACGTTATGGATAGCCTCGCTTTTGCCAGACACTTACGAAAGAACCAAACCGATGCCGAGACCCTTTTTTGGCAAGAGGTGCGTAACCGCCGTTTTAAAAGCCTTAAGTTTAAACGACAGGTCCCAATGGGCCGCTATACGGTCGACTTTCTCTGTGAGAACGAAAAGCTGATTGTCGAGATAGATGACTCACTACATGCAGACCGTAAAACCTATGATGCTGACAGAACCGCTTTTTTGAACAATTGCGGTTATCGCGTGATGCGATTTACCAATGCGGATATTTATGAGGACATCGTCGCCGTCCTCGACCGATTATTTGATTTTGTAGGACAAAGCTAATGTCCCCTCACCCGCCCTTCGGGCACCCTCTCCCCAAGGA
>CAZSKH010000170.1:0-5879 GCA_964607395.1 uncultured Algimonas sp. | reverse complement strand
ATGATCGACTTCTACTCTAACCCCACGCTTATCAATAAGGACAACTGGGTAGAGTAAGGTGAATAAGCTATGTCTCTGTTTAAAGTTCAATCGTAATCCCAAAGCGGATAGTAAGATGCATAGCGTATCCGTAACACAGGAATTGGCGCAGCCGACAAGTGTTAATATGGTTTAATTATATATATTTTTCAGTGGTTTATGGGTTTATATTTTGAATTTGTTGCACAATTTGATTCACAAGCTGTTGCACAAAAGCATCCTATGGTGAGGTTATTTAGTGTGGTCAAATCTTGATTGTCTCCAAGTATTTAATGTCTCTAGGGTATTATATTCGTATGAATTGAAGTGCTTTGAGGGTTTAGTTCACTGCAAAGCTTAGGCTTGAAAATACGGTATCATACTCGGCTATACGTGTGTCCTCCAAAGCATCTGCCCATACAGCGTGAAGCATCCAGCTTCCGGCTTTCGGTCGGTCAAATTTGACCAACCCAGTCGCATCAGTTTTTTGGAGTGAGAGAATTCCATCATCTGTTACTAAATCTATCAATCCAATCGTTGCTCCCGAAACAGGAACGCCGCGATAGTAGACCCTTGATGAAAAAACTTCGCCTTCTTTCAATCGTGCCGGATTCTGCAAAGGCACAATCTCCAACGTCAGTCCAATTGGACTTAGAAGATAGTCTGGATCAGCCTTGCTAACTTCACCAATTTGAAGAAGTGATTTTCCTCGGCGCGAATAAGTTTCTTTGCCGGGTTTATCCGTTGTTCGTTTCAGTATGCGGTCAATTTTGATCGGCGTGAGACCTTCTTCCTCAATATAAGCGTTGAACTTCTCTGCATCCAAAACACTTATGGCGCTTGTTGTTTCAATGGTCAGAATGTGTAGCCCTTCATCCTCTAGGTGAATAGGAAGGCTTTGGGAGTCTTCAAAATCTGCAACGGCGGCTTGATGATCGCGTAGACCGGCTGGTCCAAGAGATCGCAAACCGATAATACGGTGCGGCGAAACGGGCCAGGCCAGCCTGTCTTTCGGGTGGCCAATCATGACCGACACATCGACGACTCCCGGGGCCGTGCGTTCATATGTCTTCGGCGCAAGCCAAAAGTCATGTGCAAACCCATTTGTAGAGACAGACAAAGCACTCCCTATGAGAAGGCAAAGTTTAATGGGATTTGAGTAGAGTAATTTCATATAAGAGTTACGAAAGCCGGCCTTGGTTTGGTGCAGGGAACAGGAAAAATATCATGATAGGTTAGGGTCAGGACCTATTCATCTCATGGATTTAGATTGTTTCAGGCGTGTTTTGGACAAGAAGGTGTTTTGAAGACATGTCTGGATACGCCAAGAAACGCTGACGCAGCTCCAAGGTGCCCCTGAAACAACCGCGAACGGCACCAATTTAATAAATTGAAACGTTACTCTTATATTGAAACCTCAACGTCGCTGACGCAGAAAGAGGTTTGAGGTGCCATCTGGGCACTGATTTGTTCAGGGCTGACATGTGAAAGAAGATTTGACCGAATTGTTTGAACGTCTTGAGACGGAAGGAGTCAGTGTTATGCCCGAAATATACGCCTTAACGTCTCCCCATCTATTTGGAATTGTTACAAATCTTATTCCTGATGCGGCCTCCGCGAGGGATGTTCTAAAATCGGTCTACGCGCGAGTTTGGAATCAACGCCACATTTTGAAGAAACGCCATAAGGGTGATCCTCTAAATTACATGAGGCGACTGGCCCACAGAACTGCAATGGATTATAGATTCGAAATCAATTCACAATCAGAGCTGAAATCTGATCTCGCAAACATTGCTGATTTAGATGGCACGAAAGCGGCGGATCTGGGCGTGTCTAACCAAGACATGCGAATTCTGCGACTAGCCTATTTGAAAGGCGCTACTGTTTCTGACATCTCCGACTATGAAAATCTGAATTCGAAGCAAGTCAAAGCAAGCCTCAAGAAAACCGTGACACGTCTTCGGGGAGACGTTTCATGAACCATTCCTATTCAGAATACGAAACCCTCGCCATAGCTTATTTGACGGGACAAGCCACACCCGAAGAGCTTGCGAAATACCGCAGTCTTTATTCAACTGATGCAGGCTTCAGGGAAATTGTCGACGATGTTGAGACGTGGCTAGCCCCTCTCAATGAGGCCGTTTTGGATCAAGCGCCGCCTGAAGGATTGCTTGGGGACATCATGCGTGAGATCGAGCAGGACGGCATTCAGCAGACCTTGGCCAAACCCGTCGAACACATTCCGTCGACGCAATATTCGCGCGCCGCAAATAACAGTTCGTCTAGGAAATGGCGCGCTTTAGCGATGATCTCTTCCATTATCGCAATCTTGGCAGTCGGGTCGCATTTTATAACGCTGCCCAAAACCATGGAAACCACATCGCCGGAGACCCAGACCTTATTAGCTCTGCTCTCGGACCAATCCCAACCCGAATTAATGGCGATTATTTATAACCCGAAGACTGGAAAAGTGGTTGCTCGCCTATCAAATATCGTCGTTCCAGAAGACGGAGATTTACAATTATGGTTGATCCGTGAAGGAGAGATATCGCCAGTCTCGCTTGGTGTTTTGGACAAAGTGGATGAGCTTGGCCGGGTCGAGTTGTTAACGCCTCTGACGCTCCAAACGGGAAGTGATACTTTGGCCATTAGTTTGGAAGCGTTAGGTGGCTCAAAATCTACAGCTCCGGAAGGGCCTGTTTTATATACCGGAGCTCTCTCGGAACTCTAGCGTCAGCACAATTTTGAAAAGTCCGGGGCCTTTTCGAAGTTTTAAATAATTGCATAGAGATCATCTACGTCGATGTTGGCTTTTAGTTTTTGAAGGCCACGCCGCACCCAGCTTTTTGCCGTGTGGGTTGGCACTCCAAACCTCTCTCCAATCTCATGGGAACTTAGGCCATAAACAATACTGAGGACGATTGCCTCACGGGAATTTTTAGAGAGGTTAGCTAAATGCGGGTCAATGATGCGGCGAAGCAAGAGAGCTTTTGCTCCCGCATCTGACTGCATATTCTCGTCGGCCAATGTCTCGCAGAGTTCCTCAGATAGTGAAAATCGCTTACGGGATCGGATCATGTCTAAAGCTTTACGGCGCGTGATTACCAACATCCACGTGAAAGCCTTACCTTTTTGCAGGTCGAATTTCCCAGCGTTTTTCCAGATTGACACATAGGCTTGTTGTAAGATGTCGTGGGTAAGAGCCTCGTCTTTAATCATACCTCGTATGATTGCTGTAAGTTTAGGAGCTGTCAGCCGATAGACAGTCTCAAAAGCTGTTTTGTCACCTTCAGTGGTCGCCGCAAGGCTCTCAGCAAGTGCTCTATTGAGGTCCTCATGCTCGTTCATAGATTAATCATTTCCCTGAGGTTCGCTTTCCTATGCCTAGGGTTCTCGCCAATTCCAAGAAAAATGAATTTTTTCTGCGGGTCTCGCACCAATTCCGAATTCTGGTTCGTAACTGACGGGATAACCCGGCGTAAGACCGCACGGAGTCAAGGCCTAAATTTTCGGACCAATACATAGAAATAGGATCACAATATGCCTCAAAAACGCTCACTCTTATCAGCGAGGTTGTTCACAAAATCTCTGTTAATCACAGGTGCGGCACTGGCCGCAACAGCCGTCAACGTCCCGTCATGGGCCTCCAGCCATCGGGAAGCTCCCGGTATTACTGAAACGCCGAAAGTTGATGGCACGGACTTCTATATGTTCCGTAGCTATGAGCCGGGCCGTGAAGGGTTTGTGACCTTTATCGCCAATTACCAGCCCATTCAGGCGCCATATGGTGGTCCCAACTACTTCACAATGGATGAGGATGCGTTATATCAGATTCATATCGACAGTGATGGCGACGCGATTGAGGACATCACTTACTCTTTTCAATTCGACAATAATCTCGTTAATGGAACGGGTATCACGCTAGACATTGACGGCGTGACACTTCCTATTCCGTTGCGGGCAGCCGGCGCATTGAGTGTTGGTGACAGCGGAGCCTTAGGCGAAACTGAAACATATAAACTCAGTGTGGCAACGGGTGACCGCCGGTCCGGTGATTGGACCGAGGTAAGTCAAACCTTCACAAAACCCATTGACAATGTTGGCAATAAGACAATTCCTGACTATGCAGCCTATGCTGACCAGTTTATTTATGATGTCACTTTACCGGGTTGCCCAACGGCCGGTAAAGTCTTTGTCGGACAACGAGCCGAAGCTTTCGCTGTAAACCTTGGCGAAATATTTGACTTAGTGAACCTGGTCCCTCTTGAAGGCGCGATTGAACAGGACCGCGCAAATGATGACCTCGTCGGAAAAGCCAACGTGACTTCCATCGCATTAGAAGTCCCGATTGAATGCGTCACGGGCAACGGAAACGGCGTTATCGGCGCATGGACCACGGCCAGTTTGCCGCAAGCTACGCTAAGAGATCCGATTCCAACTTACGAGCAAACTGAACTACACGGCGGAGCTTATGTGCAGGTCTCTCGTCTGTCAGCACCTCTCGTGAACGAAGTCGTTATCGGCCTACCATTCAAAGATTTGTTCAATCGGTCGGAACCGAAAGATGATGCACAAGCCGCTGATTTTGTGACCAATCCCACATTACCGGCTTTGATTGATATCCTGTTCCGCGAGGCACTTGGTGCTGAGGATAACATTGCGCCTTCAAACTTCCCGCGGACCGATCTGGTTGCGGCTTTCTTGACTGGTGTTGCCGGCGTTAACCAGCAAGCCACAGTCACGGGATCTGAAATGATGCGCTTGAACACGGGTATTGCAGTCACGCCGCGAGACAGCCAAGCGACATTAGGTATCGCGGGGGATGATCTCGCCGGTTTCCCGAACGGTCGCCGCCCGGGTGATGATGTCGTCGATATTGCGCTTCGCGTGGTAATGGGAGCTTTGTGCCATGACATCCCGGTCAATGGAACCCCAACAAACTTAGGCTTCTGCACACCAGAAGATGCACCGGTTGGAAATCAGCCTTTCACAGACGGCGCGCCGATCAGTGCCTCCGAGCTGCAAAACAAGTTCCCATATCTCAATACCCCGCTCAGAGGTTCACCGAACAATACTGGTAGCCAATAGGAGAGGTAGATGAGAAAACACTTTTTATTAAAAGCCTCGCTTGTCATGGCAGCGGCTTCGCTCGCTCTTGCCGCTTGCGGTAACCCAGGAAATAATACCTTCACCCCGCCTGAAACGGGTGTTGTTGTCCCGCCGCCGCCGATAGTCCCGCCGCCTCCACCGACCACTCCGCCCACGGGTGACGGCAGCCCGCAAGGGCAAGCTGGTGCGGGTTTCGCAGCGTCGTTCAACCAAGATCCATTGGATGAACCAACTGATCCCGTCTCCGGGGATATCATCCCTCTGGATAAATCATCTGACCCGTTCGATATTCCCAACCCATAGGACGGTCTCAGTTTTCCAGTAGGGAAAAAGCCGCTTTGTTGTATGTCGTATCAGCGAAATACACGAAGCGGCTTTTTTATTGATCTGATAAGACCTAGGGTCAAGACACGTCGTCTACATGCCTTCTTGTCCAAAACACGCCTGAAACAATCTAAATCAATGAGATTAAATAAATAGGTCCCTGACCCTAACTTTGATGGATGGCTTATTTCGGCGCGCCAGCATCCATCTCTACAACCGAAATGGCCGTTATCCGCCATCCGCCGCCGATATTGGCGTAGACCAGATCGAAACGTACGGATTTCGGGCGATAGTCAAAGCCACCCCGCAGCCGCAGACTTCTATCTGCTAATATTTCAGGTGTCCGGTAATAGTTAGGTGTCGAGAGAATGGTTCGCCCGACATCGACCCGGTTCTGGCGGAGATCAGAAAATATGTCCGACAGACGC
>CAZSKH010000169.1:0-5907 GCA_964607395.1 uncultured Algimonas sp. | reverse complement strand
TAAAGCGGCATTCACCAGCACGGCGTTTTGGCGAACCGCGAAACCTATGAAATCATGAAACCCGAAGATGTTGGGGTGAGCACGGATAATCTCGTGCTGGGTAAACATTCGGGCCGCGCGGCGTTGAAAGCGCGCGCTGAGAAGCTCGGCTTTACCCTCGCAGACAATCAACTTGCCTCTGTTTTTGCGGCGTTCAAAACGCTGGCGGATGATAAGAAGGAAGTCTTTGATTCCGATATCGAAGCGCTGGTTCTGGGCGAAGCCGTCGGCGTGCAAGGACCGTGGTCGATTGACAGTCTCTACGTCTCCGCCGGGTCGGATGATAACCGCGAACCCGAAGCCATTGTCCGCCTCTCCCATGAAGATGGCCGCAATGAGACCCATGTCAGCCGCGCCAAAGGGCCGATGAACGCGGTCTTCGCCGCGATTTCAGAAATTGCGAAAATTCCGATGAAGCTCGAGCATTACGCGGTCTCTTCCGTCTCTGGCGGTGAAGATGCCATGGCCGAAGCCACCGTGCGCGTTGCAACGGAATTTGAAACATACCAAGGCCGCGGCGCAGACACAGATACGGTCCTCGCCAGCGCCCTCGCCTATCTCGACGTCATCAACCGCATCGAGCGCCGCCAAGCCAGAGCGCAAAATGGGGAGCGCGCGATTGCCGCGCAGCATTGATGGAGATGTTAGAAAAAACTCTCCTCCACCGCGGAGCGGGGGAGGTGTCTAGAGCGTTTTCCTTCAAAACGCGGAGGACGGAGGGGGTATCGCGCGTCTGCGCGATCCAAGAAACTTCTTCCGTATTTGTTACATCTATTGGCAGCGCAAATGCGCTGCACCCCCTCCGAACCGCTACGCGGTCCACCTCCCCCGCTTTCGCGGTGGAGGAGAATATCTTAGAGGCTATTTAATGACCCACACTAAAACTCTCTTCGATAAAGTCTGGAACCGTCACATAGTTGTGGCCGAGACAGACACTAACCCCGCGACGCTCTACATTGACCTGCACCTCATCCATGAGGTGACGTCCCCGCAGGCCTTTACGGAATTAAATGCGCGGGGCTTAAAAGTCCGGCGTCCCGACCGGACGCTGGCGACGATTGATCATTCCACGCCGACGCGGATTAATGCTGATGGCTCTCGCCCTTATGTCACGCCGCAAGCAGAGACGCAGGTCGAGACTTTGTTGGCCAATACGAAAGCCCACGGCATTGAAACCCATGGCTGGGACAGTGATAATCGCGGCATTGTGCATGTGATGGGACCGGAGCTGGGGGCGACGCAGCCCGGCATGACCATTGTCTGCGGCGATAGCCATACGAGCACTCACGGGGCATTTGGCGCGATCGCATTTGGCATTGGCACAACGCAGGTCGGTCATGTTCTCGCGAACCAATGCCTCTTGATGCCCAAGCCTAAGACGATGGCGATTAATGTGAATGGCGAGCTGCCGAAGGGCGTGACCCCCAAAGATGTTATCCTGCACATCATCGCGGAAATCGGTGTGGGCGGCGGCACGGGCTATGCGCTGGAATATCGCGGTAATGTCTTTGAAGAGATGAGCATGGAGGGCCGTATGACGGTCTGTAATATGTCCATCGAAGCGGGCGCACGCTGCGGCATGGTCGGGCCGGACCAGACAACATTTGATTTCATCCAGGGCCGCAAATTCGCCCCTGATAATTTTGAGGCCGCCTGCGCCGATTGGCTATCCCTGCGCACAGATGACGGCGCAGTCTTTGATAAAGAGGTCGATATTCGCGCCGAAGACATCAAACCCATGGTCACTTACGGAACACATCCCGGTATGGGGATTTCCATCGACAGCCTGATCCCCGCAGCCAAGTCGGACGCCGACCAAGCCGCACTGGATTATATGCAATTGGAATCGGGTAACCGCATTTCGGGCACCAAGGTCGATAAGGTCTTTATCGGGTCGTGTACAAATTCCCGCCTCGAAGACTTACGCGCGGCGGCAGAGATTTTCCGAGGCCGCAAAGTCGCGGATGGCGTCACGACCATCATCGTGCCGGGTTCTGTCATCACAAAATACCAAGCCGAAGAAGAAGGCCTCGACAAAGTCTTTCTCGACGCGGGCGCAGAATGGCGCGAGGCGGGATGCTCTATGTGTCTCGGCATGAATGGCGATATTGGTGCGCCGGGTGACCTCGTCGTCTCGACCTCCAATCGTAACTTTATGGGCCGACAAGGTCCGGGCGTGCGAACCGTTTTGGCCTCGCCCGAAACGGCGGCTGCGACGGCAATTAACGGCGTCATCACCGACCCGCGCCAAATGGGAGCGGCCGCATGAGCTTTGAGCCCTTAAAACAAGTCACATCCAAGACGATGGTCCTACCTGCGACCAATATCGACACCGACCAAATCATGCCCGCCAAGTTTTTATCCATGACGACCAAAGCCGGATTGGGCGAACATGTTTTTGCCAATATGCGCTATGCGCCTGACGGGACGGAAACGGATCACCTTCTAAATTCCCCTGAGGGCAAGGCGTGTGAAATCCTCGTGGCGGGCCATAATTTCGGCTGCGGCAGTTCCCGCGAACATGCGCCTTGGGGCCTAACCGATTATGGCTTTCGCGTCGTGATTAGTTCGGAGATAGCAGACATCTTTCGCAATAATTCTCTGAAGAACGGCCTCCTCCCGATCATCATTGAAAAGCGCGCGCATGATTGGTTGCTAGATAATCCCGGTGCGGACGTGACTGTCGACTTAGACAAATGTGAAGTGCGCCTCCCCCGCAATGGTGGAACATATCCATTCGACATAGACGCCTTCTCTCGCCACTGCCTGATGGAGGGCGTGGACGAGATGGGATATTTACAAAATCAATCTGATGCGATTGCAGATTATGAAGGGAGTCGTGCGTAGTGCGTTGTGCGTAGAGACAAATCCCTACGCACAACGCACGACGCCCTCATTATTATGAACATTAATTTCACATATCTGCCCGGGGACGGCATTGGCCCCGAAGTTGGCGCTGCCGCGATTGAAGTTTTGGATTCCGTTTCGGCTAAATTCGGACATGAGTTAAATGTCGAAGAACATCTGGTTGGCGGGGCCGCGATTGATGCGGGTTTTAAAC
Organism: uncultured Algimonas sp.; assembly: GCA_964607395.1. Lineage (GTDB taxonomy): Bacteria > Pseudomonadota > Alphaproteobacteria > Caulobacterales > Maricaulaceae > Litorimonas. The sequence goes on along the minus strand of CAZSKH010000169.1, from coordinate 2,807 downwards.
CACTCCCCGATACGAGTTTTGAGAGCGCCAAGCGAACAGGCGCAATCTTGCTCGGCGCGGTTGGCGGACCGAAATGGGACCACCTGAAAGGCGAAGATCGTCCGGAATTAGGCTCGCTGCTCCCCCTTCGGAAACGCCTCAATCTTTACGCTAATATCCGTCCCTGCGCGCCCTATCCGGCGCTCATTGACCGTGCGCCGCTGAAACGCGAACGTCTCGAGGACGTGGACTTTGTTGTCATGCGCGAGCTGACGGGCGGGATTTATTTCGGCGATAAGGGCCGCGACACGCAAGGCGCATTCGACATGTGCCGCTATAGCGAATCCGAAATCCGCCGTATCGCCATTAAAGCTTTTGACCTCGCAATGACGCGCCGCAGGAAGGTCACCAGTGTTGATAAATCCAATGTCCTAGAGACCTCTCGTCTTTGGCGTGAAACCGTGATTGATGTCGCCAAATCTTATCCCGAGGTCGAGCTGGAGCACCTGCTGGTTGATGCCATGACCATGCATATGTTGACGCGGGCGCAAGATTTCGACGTTGTCCTGACCGAGAATATGTTCGGCGATATTTTGACCGATGAAGCCTCCGTCCTCTGTGGGTCGATGGGCGTTATTCCGTCGGCCTCGCTGTCTGATGGCAAGATGGGTATGTTCGAACCCATCCATGGCAGCGCGCCGGATATTGCGGGGCAAGGCAAGGCGAACCCGCTGGCCATGATCCTCTCCGCTGCATGGATGCTCCGGTTGAGCTTTGGCCTTTCCGAAGAAGCGGACGCTATTGAGTCTGCCGTGGAAGCCGCTTTGGAAGGCCACCACACCACGGGAGATCTCGGCGGCGGGCTGACAACCTTCGCCGTGGGTCAATGGATTGCAAATCATGTCGGGCGCTAACCCCCCCAAAGTCGATCTGGATGATCTGCGCGCCCGCATTGACGCCGCGCAAGTCTACGGTCTCGCGCAGCGGACGCCGACGCAATTTGCGCCGAAACTCTCGGCGCGTTTGGGCCGAAAGATCTGGTTGAAACGCGAGGATATGCAGGATGTCTTTTCCTTTAAAATTCGCGGCGCGGCCAACCGGATTGCGAGCTTGTCGGAAGCCGAACGCAAACGCGGCGTTGTCGCGGCCAGCGCGGGGAATCATGCGCAAGGCGTTGCCGCCGCAGCCCAGCATTACAAAATCAAAGCCCTGATTTTCATGCCTGTGACAACGCCGCCGATTAAGGTCAACGCCGTGCAAGCCATGGGCGCGGAAACGCGGCTCATTGGCGACAGCTATGACGACGCCTGCGAGGCTGCCCTTGCGCATGCCGCTGAGTCGGGCGCCGTCTTTGTTCATCCCTTTGACGAACGCGATGTCATTGCGGGGCAAGGCACGGTGGCGAAAGAAATTTTGGAGCAAATGCCCCGCACCCCAGCCGCCATTTATGTCTGCACGGGCGGCGGCGGTTTGGTGTCCGGCATTGGCGCATGGTTTGACCGCTATGCGCCCAACGCCCAAGTCATCGCCGTCGAACCTCAAGGCGCGCAATCGCTTGGCGCCGCTTTGGAAGCAGGCCAACCCGTCCCGCTGGAAACCGTCGATGGTTTTGCAGATGGCGTGGCCGTGCGGACATTTGGCACGCTGACCCATGCGATTTGTGCCCAAACTGTCGACACGCAATTGGCCGTGAGCAATGATGAAATCTGCGCCGCTGTCCGCGATATTTTCGAAGCCACGCGCACCATTGTTGAACCGGCAGGCGCTGTTGGATTGGCGGGCGTCATCAAACATATCAAATCCGGAGACGCGCCAGACGGCGACCTGGTTGTCACTATTTCCGGGGCCAATGTAAATTTTGACCGTATCGGCCATATGGTTGACCGCGCAGAATTTGGTGCGGGCGAGGAAATGTTGTTTGCCGCGACCATCCCGGAACAAGCAGGTGCGTTCCTGAGTTTCGTGCGCGCCCTCGGGCAGCGCGCGGTGACGGAATTTAATTACCGCTTTGCCGAACGCCGCGAAGCCCATGTTCTCGTCGGCCTCAAGACCCGCGATATGACAGATCGCGCCCTCGTTATTTCCGATATGGCCGCGCAGAATATTCACGTCACCGATTTGTCCCATGACCGCCTCGCGAAACGGCATTTGCGCCATATGGTTGGTGGACGCGGTAATAACCGCGCGGAAGCAGTCTACCGGTTTGAGTTCCCCGAGCGCCCCGGCGCGTTGACGCAATTTCTGGAAACGCTCGATGCGCGGTGGAATATCTCGCTGTTTCATTATTCCAATCACGGTGCGGCGGAAGGTCATGTGCTGTGCGGCTTTCATGTCGAAGAGGCCGACATCGAGGCGCTGGAAGCGCAGCTCTCGGGCACCGGATATCCCATGGCACGAGAGACAGATAATCCCGCCTATGGATTTTTCCTCCGAGGTTAGTAGGGGGTTAATCGGCGAGGTTGAGGCAAGCGTTAATGGTCACAGCCCATCTCGTGGCTGCCGGACTTTATGTGTTAGGCAATTAGGACTGCCCGCAAGGTCGACCTTCACGACGGAAGACCGAATAGTAAAAATGTTTCTCGCAAAGGCTAACCTTGCGGCAGCAGTTTTTGATGGGACGGTTCGTGCAATTCGCTCTGCGAAATGCACCAGGTCCCTCAGTTAGGCGTTCCGGTCACCCATACCCTTTTTATTGGATATGACCCGCTTTTTATTGGATATGACCCGGTTCAACACCCAGAGGTCGTCTCTCACCACAAAAGGCCCGGCACAGGCATGGCTCTCAAACCAAACTGCTCACCCCTACCGTCCCCCAGACCAGCAAGTAA
>CAZSKH010000168.1:0-5910 GCA_964607395.1 uncultured Algimonas sp. | reverse complement strand
GGATGTCCTTGGTCGAGGCGTCCGCCGCGCTGACCAGATTGAGCAGGAGCGCGAAGCTGACAGGGCTGCCCGCGCCGACCGGAACGTCCCCACCCAGAGCGGGCTTGTGGATGTGCCAGACGGGATTGTCCGCCTGTTGCTTCGGGCTCTGATCGGGGTATTTTTCGAGGAAGGTGAGATACTCGTCTACCGCCTTCGGGATCACATCGAAATAGAGCCGCTTGGCCGTCTTCGGCTTTTGATACATGAAGTACTGCAGGCTCTCAGGCGCCGCATAGGTCAGCCAGTCTTCCATGGACAGGCCATTGCCCTTGGATTTTGAGAAGGTGAGGAAATCTGAGGTCATAATAGCGCAAACCAAGTGACGCCCACGATCCCCCGACTCAGTCTCGCAGCATCCATCCCGAAACCAACCCGTCATCGGATCGGTTGAGCAGCTTTGCAGCGGAGTGCCGAGGATATTTTTGGAGCCCAAGCGAGAGGTCATCTACTTTTCACGACCTCCACACCCGCAGTGTCTGCTTTCAACAGAGCTTGAGGCTTTGCGATCCGGACGGCAACGCTTTGGACACGTGGGTCTGCGGTTAGCGCCCAATCGGCAATCCGCGCCGCCAGCGTTTCGACCAATTGCACATGAGCTTCAAGCGCGAGTTCTTCGCATTTATCTGCGACCAATCCGTAATCCAATGTCTCGTGAAGACGATCTTCTTTCGGAAACTCCATATCCGCCATATCCAGTTCGACATCTATGATGATGGGTTGGGTCGCTTCATATTCATGTGGATGTACGCCGATACTGGCTTGTATCATCAGACCTTTCACAAATATCCGCGTCGAAACAGGGAGAGCTTTTCGCGAACGATAACGACTCAACATTGTTTTTCTATCGCTCATAGTGCGCCTCCAAAAGCGAGATCAGGCGTTTGCCACGCCAAATGCTGACCACCGTCAATGGCTATCAATTGCCCTGTGACAGCGCTAGCCGAAAGCAGGTAACGCACCCCGTGCAAGATGGTGTCGGGCGGGCTTCCCTCACCCAGCAGTGTCGCTTTCGCTTCCGCCTCAAATTCGCCTTCCGCCTGTTCCGTATTTTCTAGCGTCGGCCCGGGACCTATACCATTTACCCGAACATTCGGCGCGAAGCTCTGCGCCATAGTCCTCGTCGCCCAATAAAGCCCTGCCTTGGCAAGACTATAGGTGAAGAATTGCGGGTTAGGTTTCAGCACGCGCTGATCAATCATATTGATAATACATGCCCCAGGGTCGGCTTGTTTGGCAAAGTCCGCAGATAGCCTCAATGGCGCATCTAAATTGACCGAGCGATGGTAGTTCCACATTTCCGGTGTGAAATCTTGAGCCGTATCGTTTTTGAACGTCGACGCATTATTGATGAGGGCGGCAAGCGGACTGCGACATCTCTCTATTAGCTGGTTTGCGCTTTCCGTGTTCGATAAGTCGGCCTGAACAAGTGATGCGGAGCCGCCTGCCCCTGCAATCTCATCGACGAGTTTTTGCGCCTTCTCCGCGCTACTATTATAGTGGATACAAACGTGCCAGCCATCAGACGCAAGCCCGCGAGCCATGTAAGCCCCGACACGAGCTGCGCCTCCGGTGATGAGAACAGCCTTACGCACGAACCCGCGCACGCTCCCCGCAGCTGGGGCGGCCGACTTCAACACAGGCTAACCCTGGCAGACTCGGTGCCAAGCGTTCGAAAATCCAAGCCGCGATGCGCTCCAAAGCGGGTTGTTCCAGTCCCTCAACCTCATTCAGCAAAGCGTGGTCAAGCGGGGCGACCACCTCTTTTATAATCTGCTCAATTTTCCAAAGGTCTCGGACCCAACCTTTGTCTTCTTGTGCGTCACCAATCAGGGTGACTGTGCCGCTGAAGCTGTGGCCATGGATTTTTTTGAATACGTCATTGGCGTCGGCATGGCCAAAGTAATGAGCGGCCTCGAACTGGAAATCTTTTTCAATCTCAAACCGCATCACATCACATTTTGGGTGCGAGGAAGACGACAATCAGGAGGTAAACAACATAGGCGATGGTGAAAGTTCCGCCTGTCTTTCGGCCAATCGGCTGTCGCCGTAAAACATAGAGAAGCAGCACTAAACTTGAAATCAGCATGACCCAGAAATCGAAGACCTTGAGGTTACTGGCGATGCCGATGGGTCCCGCAAGAGCTGACGCCCCCATGACCGCGAATACGTTGAACACATTTGAGCCGAGCACATTACCAATGGCGACCTCGGGATGCCCGCGATAGGTCGCTACGACAACAGTCGCAATCTCTGGCAAGGACGTCCCGACCGCGACAATGGTAAGGCCGATAATAGTCTTCGAGACGCCAAAACCGTCCGCAATAAAGACAGCATTATCAACGATCAACTTACCGCCGAAAATCAAGCCCACAATTCCGAGAATAACATAAATGATTGATTTAGTCGTATTGGTTGGCAGGCCGTCCTCGCCCTCATCAATCTCTGTCATTTCTTCCAGAATCGGGTCATCCGCTCCGGCTTTGGCAAGGCGGAACATGAAAATCAGATAGGCGATAATGCCGCCGAAAAGAATAACGCCTTGCCACCGCAATAAAGGAGAATGCACGAAGGCTAAGAACACAAAGAGGACCGCAGCGAATAGCGCGATGAAACTATTGCGCGCGACACCGGACATATTCGTTGGAATCGCCAAAATCAGCGCCGGCAACCCGAGCGCCAATAGAACATTAGCGATGTTCGAGCCAACGACATTACCCGCCGCCAAATCGCCCTGCCCCATCAGCGCGGCTTGAACCCCGACCACCATTTCCGGCGCGGAGGTCCCAAATGCGACAATTGTCAAACCGACAATGAGCGCGGGCACGCCCCAATGCCGGGCCAAGGCCGCAGCACCGCGCACCATGATATCGCCTGCGATGATCAGGATGACCAACCCGACGATCAGTATAAAAAAAGCTGCAATCATGAGCGCAGGCCCTCAGTCCGCGGCTAATCGAACCGCTTATATTCCAGCAGGTTCAACCCGCCAAATGCAATCGCGATGAGTGCGAATGCGAAAAGGGCTGGATCCATAGTGAACAGACCAAAAATTGAGATGCCAGCTTGAACAAGTGTCATGACGTATAGCCTCTGAGCGAAGTAGATTTCCGCCCCTATAGCGAGGCAGCTATGAAAGGCCAAGCTTTATGGCAGGTTTCCACTGACGGAATATTGAACTTTTCATTGGTTTCAGGCGTCAGCCCATGGCAAAAACCAAAGATGCGCAAATCAAAGCGCCGTTTATAAGCTGAAGGAAAAACTATGTTTGGGATGATTCCATTCGCGAAAGCTGCGGGTAAAGCCATGGGCTCAATTTTTAAAGGCAAGGATGCCGACAAAAAGCTCAAGAAAGAGGTCGAAGATTACGGCCTTAACACAGACGGCGTTGACATTAGCGTCGATGGTGAGGGTGTTGTCACCGTCAAAGGTGAGGCCGTTTCACAGGAAATGAAGGAAAAAATCATCCTAGCTGTCGGCAATGTCGAAGGCGTTGGCGGCGTAAATGACGAAGCCCAAGCCAAACTCGGTGGCCGCGAGTCGCGTTTCCACACCGTTGTCTCCGGCGACTCGCTATCTGCGATTTCCAAGACCTATTATGGAACCTGGAAACTCTATCCGGAAATATTCGAAGCTAACAAGCCAATGCTCACAGACCCTGACAAAATCTATCCGGGTCAAGTTTTGCGAATTCCAGCGATTAGCACGGCGTCTTCATAAGCACTACGATAGCTGAGGAAGACAGGAGCCGGGCTGTCTGGTTAAGAGAGAGAGAGAGTTTCACCAGACAGCCGCGGCCCTGCTGCGCACACCGTGGGCCATTTCGCCAGTCGCTACATCCGTGCCAGGATATAAGCTGCTGCTGCGGCCATTTCCGACAGGGAGAGCGCCGGGAAATCACGTCACGGAAGGGACATGCGCAGGAAGAGGGATAGGGCGCAGCAATTGAATGAAAGCTGAATATTTTCAGCACCTTGATGACAATGCGTTCATCTTTCTCTTCTCTGCCCGCCTGTTCAGCCCGCGTTCACTGAAACTGTTTGGTTTCCTTCAAGCGGCAAAGCGTCTAACGCCCGCTCATGTCCAAACTTATCAACCAACCCAGCTATTCCACGCGGCCGACCCTCCGAGTCGACCTCCCCCAGATTCGCGCCAATTATGAAGCCCTCAAAGCAAAAGTAGGTGCTGCCAAGATCGGCGCATCTGTAAAGGCCGATGCGTATGGTCTCGGCGCAGTCGCTGTTGGCAAAACGCTTTACGGCGCAGGTTGCCGTATCTTTTTTGTGGCAACGGCGGGCGAAGGCAAAATGCTGCGCGACGGTGTTGGCCCCAATGCCGCCATCTATGTTCTCAACGGTCCTGCCCCGCGCGACAAAGGTGTGCTTTTAGGTGCAAAGCTCAAGCCTGTAATTAACTCACTCGAGCAGGCGCGCTACTGGGCTGACGTGGCGCGCGGTATCAATGAGCCCCCCTACACCGCCATCCACATCGACACGGGCATGAACCGTTTGGGCCTGAGCTTCGAGGATACGGTCGAACTCGGACGGGATAAATCCCTATGGGCCGCCCTGAACCCCGAATGGGTCATGAGCCATCTGGCTTGTGCGTCTGATGATAAAAATCCAATGAACAAGACTCAGCTGGCGCGGTTCCGCAAAGCCGCAGCACAGCTCCCCCTCACCCCGCTATCTCTTGCCAATACGGCGGGTATATATTTGGGCAAACCCTATCACTTCCAAATGGTGCGTCCGGGCATTGGTCTTTACGGCGGCAATGCCACGCAAAAGCCCGGCCAAGAGGTCACCAAACCCGTCGCCACCCTTCTCGCCCCAATCCTACAAGTTCGCTACGTCAAAAAAGGCGAGCCTTTGGGATATAATGGCACTTACATCGCCCCGCGCGATATGCGGGTCGCGGTCGTTGGCGCAGGCTATGCGGACGGTGTTCCTGTGAATCAAAGCAATACTGGCACGGCGATCCTCCATGATGAAGAGGTTAAAATTATAGGCCGCGTGAGCATGGATTTGACCATGATCGATGCCACAGATGCGAACCTCTCCGTCGAAGTTGGCGGCGTCGTTATTTTCCGCGGCAAGCATTTGGAAGCCGAAGCCAAGCAAAGCGACACGATCAATTACGAGCTCCTTGTTCGCCTCGGGCAACGGTGTCGCCGCGATTATTGGAAACCGAAGAAAAAGGACGAAGATGCGCCTAAAAAGGACTTCCGAAAGCGATAGATCCTGAGCCTAATCTACCGCTTGCAGCCGCTCAAGCTGCCTGCGTGCATAGGTCCGACGGCTGCGCGAACGTGACCACGCGACGGCCTTTTGCAGCGCGGGCACAGCCTCCTGGGCTTCATCCGCTTTCATGAGAACTCGCGCCAACGCCATATTACTCTCGACGAAATTGACGCTGCGATAATAATCCAAACTGGTTTGCGCAGATGCCACAGCTTGTTTGGACGGTTTGCTGTAACTATCGACAAAGGATGTCGCATAATAGAAATGCGCTGGCACATTATCGGGATTGAGCTGCATCGCGCGAATGAGGGTTTTTCTCGCTTTCTTGAGCTTTTTTTCATCCGGCACTGGCGCGTCTGCATATTGTCGTACCCAGAGCATCCCGGCAACGCGGTTTAATTCCGTATCATTCGGATTGGCTGCAAGCGCGGTTTCGATCAATGGGACCGCTTGGTTTACTTTCCCAAGACTGCCCAAAAACTGTGCTTTCGAGACATTTATACGGGCCTGTAGCGCCGGATTTTCTGACGCCTTTTCATAATAATCTGACGCTTTTTCATATCCGGCTTCATGCGCCTCGAAATGACGAATGGCCTCTGCCATATGAAAAGCAAGTTCAGCTTTGCCCATG
>CAZSKH010000167.1:0-5922 GCA_964607395.1 uncultured Algimonas sp. | reverse complement strand
CGACATATTTGATGAGGCACTCAGACTGGGATTTATGTGCAATTTCATAGGCCATGTGTGACCCGAGAGTGCCGAACGCAGCGATAAAAGTCCATTCTTAGGTTTTGTGTCATCCGCATTGTTACGTCATGTTCGGGCTTGTCCCTAATGTTTCTATTGTGAAATTAGCGACTGCATTAGAAATCGCGGGGATTGGTATTCGCGACCGAATACAGACCCTAGGATTACGGTGAAGCCTTTAAGGACTGGCGCTCTCAATAATTTGAAACTCTTGCAACGTTGCTAAAAGATGATTTCCATCCGGATATAAGGCACCGATGATCACACCATCTGGCCCCATCTCGGCTTGCACAATAATGACTTTGGTTTTTTGCTTCGTTTGCTCATCACTGTGAATCGCAAGAGCTGGTAAAGGCATTTCATAGGGAGTTGTGCCCGATTTTGAAAAAAAGACAGCTGTTCCAGCTTTCATATCTTCTTGAGTAGCAATACGTCCGGAAACGTGGTCGATTTTTTTCCAGGTTTCATTTAGCAGGAGTTGTTCCGAGTTTCTAGTTTCATTCATATTCGGTATCTCCTTTGATAGATGTTTGTTTTCTAAATCGCGTTCCGTACATGCTGAGCCAAATAGTACAAATACTGTGCAAAAGAGTAACGCTTTCTCTTTCACTACTCCTGCTCGTCCAACCACGTCTCCAGCCAGTGAATATTATACTCCCCCGCCTGAAAATCTGGATCATCCAGCAAAGCCTGATGCAATGGTATCGTCGTCTGAATACCTTCAATCACCAATTCACCCAAGGCGCGGCGGAGGCGTAATAATGCTCCCTCGCGGGTGTGGCCCCACACGATGAGTTTGCCGATGAGGCTGTCGTAATAGGGCGGGACGGAATATCCGGCATATAAGCCGCTATCGAGCCGCGTATTCATCCCGCCCGGAGCATGAAAATTTGTGACCTTGCCGGGTGAGGGCGCGAAGGTTTTCGGGTTCTCGGCATTGATCCGGCACTCAATCGCGTGGCCTTTGAATTCAATGTCTTTCTGGGTGTAATTCAGCTCCAGACCGGCAGCCACGCGAATTTGCTCGCGCACCAAATCAATGCCTGTGATCTCTTCTGTTACGGGATGTTCGACCTGCAAACGCGTGTTCATCTCAATGAAGAAGAACTCGCCATTTTCATAAAGAAATTCGATAGTGCCCGCGCCGCGATAGCCAATTTTGCTGACGGCGTCAGACACGATTTTGCCAATGCTGGCGCGTTCTTTCGCGGTGAGGGTCGGTGAGGGGGCTTCCTCAAGAACCTTCTGATTGCGCCGTTGCAGCGAGCAGTCCCGCTCGCCCAAATGGACGACATTGCCATGGGTGTCGGCGAGAACCTGGATTTCGATATGGCGTCCACCCGTCAGATAACGTTCCAGATAAACTTCGCCATTACCAAAGGCTGCAATCGCTTCTTGCTGCGCTGCAGAGAGCGCGTCTTCGAGTTTCTCTGCCGTTTCTGCAAGACGCATACCGCGTCCACCACCGCCCGCCGCCGCTTTCACGAGGAGGGGGAAGCCGACTTGTTTGGCGACGTCTTTGGCCTCTTCATAGGCCGTAACAGACCCGTCAGAACCCGGAACGACAGGAATGCCCGCCGCCATCACCGTCTCTTTGGCGGTAATTTTGTCGCCCATGATGCGGATATGTTCCGCCGTCGGCCCAATAAAGGCCATGCCATGCGCTTCGACGATTTCCGCGAAACGGGCATTTTCCGACAGAAAGCCATAGCCGGGATGGACCGCGTCGGCGTCGGTAATTTCACAGGCTGAGATAATCGCCGGAATATTGAGATAGCTATCCGTCGCGCTGTTCGGGCCGATACAAACGCTCTCATCCGCGAGTTTGACATGCATCGCTTCGCGGTCAGCTTCTGAATAAACAGCGACCGTCTGGATACCCATTTCCTTACAAGCACGATGAATGCGCAAGGCGATTTCGCCGCGATTTGCAATCAGGACTTTCTTGAAGAGCCCCTGATTATTGGCGTTGGGTGTTTTTCCGGATTTAGGCATGACTAAACGATGATGAATAGAGTTTCGCCGAATTCGACGGGGCTGGCATCTTCGACAAGAATTTGTTCGATCTTCCCGGATTTCGGCGCGACGATTGGGTTGAAGGTTTTCATGGCCTCAATCAGCATGATCGTGTCGCCTTCTTTGACCTTATCGCCCGCATTGACGAAGGGGTCTGCGTCAGGGGACGGGCGGACATAGGCCGTGCCGACCATAGGCGATTTCACCGCGCCGGGATGGGAGGCAGCATCTGCGGGGCTCTCATTTGTCGCGACGGGTTGAGACGGCGCGGCAGCAGCAGCCGGTGCGGCAGGTGCCGCCATTGCAGTTGGGGCAACCATCATATGTTGCATGGAAGACATGGGAGTCACTTTGGAGAGGCTGATGCCCAGATCGCCTTTTTGGAAATCAATTTCTGTTAGGGTGGAGTCTTCCAATAAAGCCATCAACTCCTTGACGAATTTCAGGTCTTTACCCGTGGGTTCGTTATTCTCTTTGGCCATTATCCATCTCTCCCGGTGAATCGGCTGGGGTCTGCAATCTGCGCAGTTTGTCCCAAGTCTTTAACAAAATTACCCAAACCTATAACAGATTTGCCAAACTATAACAGATTTGAAAGGGCTTGCAGCCCTAAAACATAACTATCTGCGCCAAAGCCGCTAATCGTGCCGTGGACGGCTTCGGCGACATAGCTGCGGTGGCGAAAACTCTCGCGCTTGGCCGGTTGCGAGAGGTGGATTTCCACACTCGGCACATCCACAGCTTTGAGGGCATCATGGATGGCGACGGAAGTGTGGGTGTAGGCTGCGGGATTAATGACAATGCCCGCGCCTTCGCGTCCCGCTTGTTGAATGAAATCAACGATTTCGCCCTCTATGTTCGACTGAAGGAAAGTGATTGTGTGTTCCAAAGCTTGCGCGGCGTCGGTGCACAGCGCCTCAATATCTTCCAGTGTGTCAGCCCCATAAACCTCTGGCTCACGCGTGCCGAGCAGGTTTAGGTTTGGGCCATTGATGACGAATATGGGCTTAGTCATTGCAGTCTCTCTTTCGCCCGTGGTAACGCGCGTTGACCCCCACTTCAACCGTAGGAATTCAAGTGCATCTCATCATAAATGGCAAAGATCATGACGACCTGCCGGACGGGCTGACTGTTGCGGGTTTGATTGCGCATTTGGAGTTGCCCGAGCGTAAGATTGCGGTTGAGCGCAACCGAGACGTTGTTCCGAAATCTGCCTATGCGGAAGTTGAGTTGATGAACCATGATACGCTCGAAATTATACATTTTATCGGAGGCGGCTGATGTCTGATTCCCTTTTTATCGCAGGCCATGAATTTCAATCCCGTCTCATCATCGGCACTGGGAAATTCAAAGACTACGCCGAAAATGCCGCGGCTCTCAAAGCCTCCGGTGCGGACATAGTGACAGTTGCCATTCGCCGCGTGAATCTGGACAAGCCTGATGCGCCGCTGCTGATGGATTCGATTGACCCGACAAAGACGACTTACCTGCCCAATACGGCGGGGTGTTTCACGGGCGAAGATGCCGTGCGGACCTTGCGCCTCGCGAGAGAGCTTGGCGGGTGGAACCTCGTGAAGCTTGAAGTCCTGTCTAATGTGCATCTCTATCCCGATATGGCGGAAACGCTGGCGAGCCTGAAATTGCTCGTCGCGGATGGATTTGATGTCATGGTCTATTGCACGGATGACCCCGTCTATTGCCAAAAACTGGAGGAGGCGGGGGCCTGCGCAATTATGCCACTCGCCGCGCCGATTGGGTCTGGTCTCGGCTTGCTCAACCCAACAAATATCCGTCTTGTAAGGGAAGCCGTCTCCGTTCCGCTCATCGTGGATGCAGGTCTCGGCACGGCCTCCGAAGCCGCCGCCGCGATGGAACTCGGCGCGGATGGGATTATCGCCAATACTGCGATAGCCGGAGCTAAAGACCCCATCCGCATGGCGAGAGCGTTTAAGCATGGCGTGATTGCGGGGCGGGAAGCGTATCTCGCGGGGCGGATTGAGCCGAAGCAATATGCGACGGCGAGCTCGCCGATGACGGGGATGATTGGGTGAAGTTCTTAAGCTAATAAAAGTATCCCGATTATCCCAGCGAAGGCTGGGATCCAGATAATACAAAACGTGATTTGTGCTGACGCTCTGGACCCCAGCCTTCGCTGGGGTGGACGGAACATTTTATGGGGAAACGTTTTCGCGCTCCATGGTCTACGCCCTACGCACTCACGGTCCCCTTGCAATCACCCCTTGCTTTTCTCTCTGGCCATCCCAACCTATTTGGTCTAATCGGCGCGCTTGAAATTATCGGAAAATCTCCATGTCTACCGTCTTGCTTATTATCCAACTCATCATCTCTGTCATTTTGACGGGGTTGATTCTGATTCAACGCTCTGAGGGCGGAGCTTTGGGCATTGGTGGCGGTGGAGGCGGTGGCCTGATGTCCGGCCGGTCTGCGACAACGTCGATTGCCCGGGTCACAGCCATTTTGGGCGCGGTCTTTATCGTCAATTGTCTTGCGCTTTCCGTCGTTTATGAAATTGAGAACCGCGATAGCAGCGTGTTGGACGATCCAGCCGCTGTCATTCAAAGCGAAACCCCGCCCGCTACGCCGGATGAGCGGCTTTAAACGCTTAACAGCTGTAGACAACTTCCTCTGCGGGCTTGACGCCGCCCCACGATTCATTGGATGGGACAATCCCGTTAGCCGAGGAAACTTCGGCTGAAGACGCGGGTCCTGAAGAGGACAAATATGGCGGCCATTCGCCCTATTCACCCCGCTATATTTTGAAGGCGGGATATGCCCAGATACATATTCATTACGGGCGGCGTTGTGTCGTCGCTTGGCAAGGGTTTGGCCTCGGCGGCGCTGGGCGCGCTGCTACAATCGCGAGGCTATAAGGTCCGTCTGCGCAAACTCGACCCTTATTTGAATGTCGATCCCGGCACGATGAGCCCCTATCAGCACGGCGAAGTCTATGTCACCGATGACGGGGCAGAGACTGATCTCGATCTCGGCCATTATGAACGGTTTACGGGCGTCAGCGCCGCGCAATCCGATAATAACACAACGGGCCGAATCGATTCCAACATAATCGCGAAAGAGCGGCGAGGGGACTACCTCGGCGCGCCGGTGCAAGTCATTCCGCATGTCACGAATGAGATCAAAGATTTCATCGGCTCCGACGCGGGGAGTGTGGATTTCGTGCTTTGCGAAGTTGGCGGAACCGTGGGCGATATTGAAGGCCTGCCGTTTTTCGAAGCGCTACGTCAGTTCAGCCAAGAGCAGCCCCGCAATAATACCTGTTTCCTCCATGTGACCCTGATGCCTTTCATAAAAGCCGCGGGTGAGATGAAGACCAAACCGACCCCGCATAGCGTCAAAGAGCTACGGTCAATCGGCATCCAGCCAGATATTTTGCTCTGCCGCGCAGACCGCGAAATTGATCCGGGCGATAAGAAGAAAATCGCGCGCTTTACCAATGTCCGCGAAAGCTCGGTCATTCAGGGCCTCGATGCGCGCTCTATCTATGATGTGCCGCTCGCCTATTACGACGAAGGCCTGGACCGTGAAGTTCTCGCCCATTTCGATATTGAAAACCCGCCAGAAGCGGATTTGTCCGAATGGAAACGGATCTCTCAAAATTTGCATAATCCCGAAAATGGCACTGTGAATATCGCAGTCGATGGCAAATATACGGACCTACCGGATGCCTATAAGTCTATCACAGAAGCCCTCGTTCACGGCGGAATCGCCAATCAGGTGAAGGTCAAGAGCAACTGGTTCGAAGCCGAAGAATTCGAAACCTCGGAAGCGGTCGATGTCATGAAAGGCATGAATGCTATTCTCGTGCCC
>CAZSKH010000166.1:0-5969 GCA_964607395.1 uncultured Algimonas sp. | reverse complement strand
CCCGCGCGCATCAATATTGACCTGCCCCTATGAGGTTGTCCGCCTTTTAAGTTAGAGTTTGGCGGTTATGGTCGCCCTGTTGGGCTGACCGTAACGTAGTGTAGGACAGGCCAACAGGGCGAGGCAAGATAGTTTCTGGTGCCGGTGGTCGATAGCCAAGTGAACTGTGTGGCCGGATGGTGTTTTAATGATGTCTCCAGCGTTTGATCAGGATTTGTGCCTCTTTCAGTGTGTAAGATTTCTCCATTGAGCAGTTCATCGCGGAGCTTTCCGTTAAAGCTCTCATTATAGCCGTTCGACCCCCGATTGATCCCCCGGATCAATCTCCTCGTCTCACCCCAAGGGCTGCCGAGCGTAATATAAAGCGTCTGAACTTTCACTTTCTCCAGCCATTCTCGTACAGCTATGGCGGTGAACTCAGATCCGTTATCTGAGCGAATGTGTTCTGGTGGTCCGTGACGTGTAAACAGGTCAGTCAACACAGCAAGCACGTCATCATGCTTCAGCTTGCGCTGCACATGGATTGCCAAGCCTTCCCGCGTGTACTCATCTATGACGGTTAGCATGCGGAAAGCCCGTCCATCATGGGTGCGGTCGGCGACAAAGTCATACGACCAGACATGACCCTTATGTTGTGGTCTCAGCCTTACGCAAGATCCGTCATTGAACCAAAGCCTACCACACTTTGGTTGCTTTTGCGGGACTTTAAGCCCCTCACGTCGCCATATCCGTTCAACTCTTTTGAAGTTGACAGTCCAGCCCTCTCGACGAAGTAACGCTGTAATCCGTCGATAACCATACCGACCATATTCTGAAGCCAGACGAATGATAGCAGCTGTCAAAGCCGCTTCATCATCCCGCATGACCTTCGGCTTTCTTTGTGTGGAACGATGTTGGCCGAGAGTCTCACATGCACGACGCTCGGAACACCCAAGCGCCGCACGGACATGATCAACGGCCAAACGGCGACGTGAAGGGCTTAGTACTTTCCCTCAATAGCTTCTTTCAAGATGAGTGCCTCCAAAGTGAGATTGGACACCGCTTTGCGAAGCCGCTGGTTGTTCGCGGCCCTAGAACCGATGGCGGGCTTGCTCAATTCTCGAGGTCCTTTAACCGCCGAACCTGAGAAACCTTCAGCCCTCCATACTTGCGGCGCAATTGATAGTAACTTTGTTCCGATACCCCGAGAGATCAGCAGATAGCGCCCGTCTTCTCGCCTTGAGATAATTTGACCTCAGCCTCTCGTAGCATCGCGATAATCTGTTCAGGGGTGTAGCGTTTTCTAGCCATAATGTGCTCCTTCAAGCTCAAAATAACCAAATCTCTAAATTTTAAAATGGACCAGTTTTATGGGGGAAGGTCACTCTGCGACTTCAGTTCCATAATCTTGCATATCCGAGGCTTGTGCCTGCTGGACAGCAAGAAGTGTTAAAATCGTTCGATAACCTTTTTCATAGTAATCATACGCGGTTGTTAGGCTTAAGTTCCGCCTCGTTCCCAACACCCAAATAGGTGTGTTAGTTTGGGACTTCATAAATGCCAATTTTAGGAATGGTTTGGTGATAGATTATTGGCAAATATAAATGGTATCGCATAGAAAATTTGCCCGCAGTGCTTAATTCCAAGCGATTTTCTGAGTTTTTGGGAACGATAGTGCTCTTTAAGTTTTCTTTAGGTAATGGGCCCTTCGCGGCGACGACATGAAAGGACAAAAACACATGATCAATTTAAAACACATAATTACAATTTCAGCCTTAGGTCTTGTGCTTGCGGCGAGTTTTGCGAACGCAGCAAGTGATAATGGAATGCTTAATTCTGAAAGCGACCAGACTGACCGTCCCATTGTGATGGATTCTGAAGGGAACACAGACATAATGCCAGTTGTCCGCGAAGCTTTGATTGACGGTCATCTGATCGCTGTTAAAGATGACGATGGACGGCTATATTACAATCGTAATGTCGAAGAGCTACCTGACCCAGAGCTAGATTTAGAAACGCTCGATACGATGATCATCCAATATGAAGGTGAGATTTACACGAATAGGACGGTTACAGTAGACGAAGATTAATCACTATAAACCCTAAACCAGGCGGCTCTCTCCGGAGGGACGCTTTGTGTTTGTGGGCTACGATTATGTGCTCATTTGACGACGTGATTTTTTAAATATGCACTCAACTGAAAACAGCAAATAAAATAATAGTTTACACAGGATATGGCTATTGTGACCTACCCATTCCAAAATCCTATAACTACTTAATGCTCTTCAAAGATCATGAAAAGAGCCACTCCCTATCTGCAAAAATAAAATTTGCCTTTTGGAATGGGAAAATTCCGATAAACAATATCGAACACGGGCACCACACACATTGTATAGTAGAGTTTAAAGGTGGTACTCCCGAAGAATTAAAAAACATACCTAGTTGGGAGGAATATCAAAGTGGTGGGTATGATCATTTAGATATTGCCCTATGCAATAAAGAAGATGCCGACCTAATATTTAGCAAACACAGGTGAGTGGCGAGTTTTGTTTTTTCCTTGGGGACGAAGGGGAGCTTCAGCCAATCTTGCTACGATGCTCCTGCCGCAAAGCCTTTGTCCAAAGTCATCTATAGCTCCTTACGGACTCACGCGAAATCAGGGGAACCAGAGAGTTCTGGGGCTATCCTTTATTGAGTTTCATGTCGCCAAATTTAGTGGGATTCACGTGAATGATATGTTACAAAGCTTCTGACAATATTATTTTCTGTCTGAGCAATTGAACCATAGATGCCAAAGGCACTTTCAGATCGCGAGCAAATCATCGCCTATCTGGAGGTGCATAGCCTAGCACGAGCAAAAGAGCTACGCGCTATCCCTGCAAAGCAGATAAATGTTGGCGCGCATTCATAGCACGAACATCTTTGCCAAAGGGCATAAACCGATCAACCGTGTCGTCATACGCTATCTTATGTCTCTGGGAATTGAGAGATTGACTGTCTTCACCCACATTTTTTAGCGAGGTGATGTTTGACGTGATCTCTCCGATTTAATCAGGAATACCCTGTTTTTCAGCTTCAACTTTCAGGGCGGTGTCGGGGATATGCTTTAAGACACTTCGCTTTACCTCAAGCTTGCAAGCTCTGTAAAACTTCAAAGCTTCCAGGCCCCTTTCGCGATTATCACATTTTCGATCAGCTACTTTTTTAATCAGATCAAGCCTTTGGTCCGCAGGGATTGATGTATCAAACTTACGCTTTTCTAACGTAATTTGGACTGGCTCAACTGTCCCGATGGTGTTGGCTTGTGCGGCAAAGGGGAGCATCGATAAACTGGCGGCAGCGGTTGTGAGAACAGCTAGTTTTTTCATAATCAAGTCTCCAAAAAAATGAATTTTCTAACGATGAAACCAAATAGCTCGCCGAGCGTTTATAGTTAAAATACAAAACTTTTATAAAATTTATAGTAAGAGGCTATGGGACGAGACTGCTCCGTGGGCGAAGCAGCATGGTTATTCCGATGAAGGCTCTCGGCTTATGAAACGATTGAGGCGGTCGCCATGCACTTTTTTACTCTATAGGGCTCCACCTCCGAAACACATGATTACGGGGCCAGAAAATCTCCTTCATGAGTGATATTTGCCCAAGAAAACGCCCGGAGTTTCCCTGGTGATGCGAGGCCAATTGACGACGTTGGCGGGCTTTAACGAAAGGCGACCGCACATCCCCACCTAAAACTGTTGCGAAATTACTACAGTTTTTCAAATAACGACATTGGTCTTACCAATTTGGAAAAATTGGTAGTGATATTGGCTTGACATACTATGAATCATTGGTTCTCTTCGGTGTGTAAAAGAGTGTTACCGAATCTAAAAATTAACTTCAGGGGAAATGAAGAAAATGACTCACCGTAATGCCGACTCCGGCACAACAAAAATGGCGTGGCTGAAAGGCTCGCTTCTTCTCGGCGCCAGCGCATCTATGATGCTCACCATGGCACCTTCAGCTTTCGCTCAAGATGACGGTGACGTTGTTATTGCAACAGGTATTCGCGCTTCACTAGAAAACGCACTTATCGAAAAGCGTGAGGCAGACAGCCTTGTCGAAGTTATCTTCGCCGAAGATATTGGTAAACTACCTGATCAAAACCTTGCTGAAGTTTTGGAGAATATCACGGGTATTCAAATTACACGTACAGAAGGTGTTGGTACAGGCGTTCAGATTCGCGGTTCAGGTCAAAACCTTATTCAATTTAACGGCGTTACAACTGTTGGCGCTGGTAATGACCGTGGCGGCGTTAACTTTACAGACGTTAATCCGGCGATTATTGCGGGTCTTGAAGTCATTAAGGCACCCGAAGCGCATCACATTGAAGGCGCAGTCGGCGGTACGATTAACCTGCGAACTATCCGCCCTCTTGATTTGAAGGGTCCTCTGGCATCTGTCCGTATTCAAGGCGAAGACAGCAGTCTTACAGATGGAATTTCCCCACGTGTTTCCGGTGCCATTGGTAACAACTGGGAAAATGCACGAGGACAAGAGTTTGGTTTTGTCGCAAGTGGTAGCTATACCGAGTCAGAAAACACCGCATTCCGTCCGCGTCTTGACCGCGATATCCTTAATGACTGCACAGTCGATGTTCCGTCAATACAGTGTCCTGCGGGAGTTGATCGCTTTTTGGGTGTTCAGTTCTTGAATCAGGTTCAAAGAACACAAGAGTTTGAAACGCTAAATTTGGCGGGCTCGCTGGAATTTAAACCAACGCAGGATCTGAGGTTGTTTGCCGACGTGGTTTATAATGATCAGCAACGTGATCTTTCAGGTTCACGTGTTCAGGCGTCTAACGTCAGCCGTCTTAACGGTCCTGGTGATCGTGCTGTAGTTCCCGGAGGGAGTGTTAATTTTACGGCCTTTGACACTGTGGACATTGGGTCTGTCCAAGGAGAGAACGGTAACCAGGACTTCGGTAGCATTGCGATTGTAACGCAGGGTACTTTCACCCCGCTTCAGGCTGATGCTCAGGTGAATGATGGTCGCGGCGCTCCATTCTTCCGTGTGGCTTCGGATGGCGGTTCACGCTTTACGGATACCACAACTATCAGACTTGGCGGTGAGTGGGAGGCAACAGAGGCTCTGACGCTTAACGCTGAATTTGCGCGATCCAGTTCATTTACTGAAAATCCAAATTTAGCTGTTAACCTGAACTTCATCAACCCGAACTCATTTATCGCACCAAGTGGCGATGGATTTAGAGATGAGAACGGAACGCCGCTTATCTTCGACCTAAGCGACGGATTTGGCTTCGACATTAACTTCGCTGACCCATTTGCACCTTCAGAAGCGGATCTCTTGGACCCGAGTAATTATGTTGTTGACGGTACGCCGACCTATAGTGGCGATATTCGCGAGAATGCTGACCGTGCACTTCGTTTTGATGCGAGTTATGACTTCTCCGAAACAGGCCTGTCTGATTTCTTGAAATCTGTTGACGTAGGTGTTCGTTTTGGTGAGCGTTCCAGTATTAGGGATGACCGAGATGCCATCCGTACCGGTAGTGGCCGTCTTGAGGGAAGCTTGAACGCAGGTGGAATTTCACAACTCCTTGGAGAAATTCCTGATAATTTTGCAGAGGGTACCGGAAACGCATTGGCAGTTAGTGGTGTTTTGCAAGTTGACCCGAACTTAACGCGCGACTTGAGAGAGGCTACGGCAACAATTAACGCCGCAGCTGCGCTACAAGGGCTTGCTCCACTCTTCAGCAATGATTTGATATCGGATGAAGGCGCCTTCTTCGACATTACTGAAGACACTCTTGCGGTTTATGGTCAAGTGAGCTTCGACCTATTTGATAGAGTGCGCGGTAATGTGGGTCTTCGCTATATCGACACGGATCTCGAATCGACCGCAAACCAGTTCACAGATGGGGTCGCATCTTTAGTAACCGTAGATAATGGATATGATCACTTCTTACCGCGCGTGAACGTCGCTGTTGA
>CAZSKH010000165.1:0-6003 GCA_964607395.1 uncultured Algimonas sp. | reverse complement strand
TCAAACCGCTCTTGACCGACAAAATCAACGAACTTCATGCCAACGGCATCCGCGGCATTCTGGTCATAATATTTGGCAGCCACATCATTACAGAGGTCAAGTTTATTTGTTTTCAAATCCACGCGAAGAATGGCCTCAGACAAATCATTTACGGCTGTTTCATACACAAGCTTTTCTTCTAAGCGTTTTTGATTAGTGAGTTTGACTTCAGTTATATCCACCAAGGTCATAACGATCCCTGACGCACCCTTTAGGCTTGTTTTATAGGGCAAAATGCTGAGAAAAAACTCTTGAGAGTCGACTTTGACTTCCCTCTCAACAGGTGTCCCGGTTTCCTCAACCTGTTTCATCAGCTTATCTAAATCGACGTTATCAAATCGGTAGGTCGTGTGACTGAATGGCCGCCCCACATCTTGCGATAAGAGGTTAAAAGCGGTTGTCGCAGACGGTGTGAACCGGCGTATGCGACGGTGTTCGTCAAGGAAGACAATCCCAATAGATGTGGCTTTCAACAAATGATTCATATCATCCGACAGAATTGTCAATTCATCAATTTTTCGCTGATGCTCAGAGCTGACGGTATAGAGTTCTTCGTTGACCGAGTGGAGTTCTTCATTGGTGGATTGCAACTCCTCATTTGAGGCCATGAGTTCTTCATTGGTTGCCTGGAGTTCTTCGTTACTGGTTTGGAGCTCCTCGACCATAGACTGAAGACTCTCTTCAGTCGCTTGCAGGTCAGATTCAAGATCGTTGATGCGCTGCTGAAGAAGGCCTGACGCTTCTGCACTGTCCAAAAATTTAGGCAGGCGTGATTTGGCTTTGCCATCGGCGGCGACCGCCTCTTCTATTGTCAGCACGACGTATCCAGTCGTCATATCACTTTCAGACAATGACCTTAGCGCCACCGTGACGGACGCATTGCCCTCGGCCTCACCTGTGGTGATGACCCGGCGCTCAAATTGCCGCTTTTTTGCAGATGAGAGCTGCTCTAGCCCTGTGGTCACGGCCAGTCGTAACTGGGGATCAATAAGATCGATAATTTTGTTACTAAATATGCCGCCCTCGATATGCGTATATTTTCCTGCCTTGCCAAAAACGTGGACAACCTCACCCCGTTTATTCAGCAAAAATCCAGATGGCGCATATCGCTTAACTAAAAGCTCGAGCGCCTCCGAATGTGCCCGCTGAAACCGTTGCAGCGTGCCGCTTCGACCCGTGAGGAAGGGTACGCTCAAATCAGATTGTCGGCTGGATTCGCTATCGCGCGGAAGAAGTGACGAGGAATCAATCAATCTGACATCTCTCAGCTTGGTGAATATATTCCAGCGACGGTCTAAGGTTTCAAACTCGTCCTCTATATGGCCGAGCGACTCACTCGGTCCCAGAAATAGAAACCCGTCGACAGAAAGAGCAAAATGGAACAGGGCGAGTGTTTTCCTTTGCGCCTCCTCCAGAAAATAAATCAAAACATTTCGGCAACTCACAATATCCATCCGCGTAAACGGAGGGTCACGCAGGAGGTTATGTTGGCTGAACACAACGAGGCGGCGCAACGAGGGGCTAATTTGATAGTAATCAACTTCTTTTTTGAAATACCTATCGATTAACTCATCGCTCAGTCCTTTGAGATTTTCCTTAGTATAAATACCTTGAGACGCTGCCCCCAAAGACCTTTGGTGAATATCTGTCGCCAGGATTTTGATATTGAGTGGGCGATCATTCTTTCGGGCATATTCAGCGAAAGCTATCGCAAAGGAGTAGGCCTCTTCACCGCTCGAACATCCGGGAATCCAAATTCGGATTTGCCGATCATGCGACATTTTCTTACCCAGAGGAAGAATGGCATGATTGGTAATCGCTTCGAAGCCTTTCGGATCACGGAAAAACGAGGTGACATCTATCAAAAGATCCGCGTAGAGCGCGTCCAATTCTCGCGGGTTCCCGCTCAAACTTTTCACATAAGCATCTTGGGTCTCGCCAAAGAGCTGCGCCCGTCTCTCAAATCGTCGCCGCAGCGTCGCCTCTTTGTAATATCCGAAATCCGTGCCGAATTTATCCCGCAGAATTTTAAAGGCTTGTTGTGCAGGGTCTTCGGGTCGCGCTGAATCAACATCATTCGAAATCGTGAGTCCAGCCAGTATTCGGTCAATAAACAAGGGCAACCCAGCGGGGGAGGCCATAGCATCAAAATTTTCGCTGTCTATAACCGAACGCGGCATCCCATCGAACTTTGCACTTGACGGATCTTGCACCAATACTTTGCCACTGGCTGCTTTGACAAGGCCGGCACCGCGGGTTCCATCGCTTCCCGTTCCAGAAAGAATAATCGCGATTGCTTTCTCGCCATATTCTTTGGCTAAGGATTCGAAAAATATATCAATTGGGAGGTTCAACACATCCCCTTTTGGGCGAGGACTAAGCCTGAACATTCCATCCTCGACAATCATATCTGATCGCGGAGGATTCAGATAAATCGTATTTGGACTAACGGGGAGGCCGTCAACGACTCGCTTGATATCCATCGAAGAATGACGGGAAAGTAGCTCATCCATCATACTTTCAAAGTCCGGTGACAGATGTTGGATGACAGCAAATGCAACACCTGAATCGACAGGCATCGACCCGAAGAATTTTTCAAATGGCTCTAGTCCACCAGCAGAGGCTCCGATGGCCACCATAGGCACTTGGTCACCGCTCGAAGACAGCGTCTTGACACTGTCTGACGGTTTCTTAGCGTTCTGTTTTTTCTTTGTCACGAATCCCACCGGTCTGCCATTAAGGCTTCTTTATAGTCACGCTGACTGTATACACAATGGTGGTGAGGCGCGTCTAGTCGAGAGGAAACTAGACCCTTTCAGAGGGTCTAGGGCGCTTTTAACAGGCCCTCCGCAATACGTTTGCGCAAGTGAAACTTGTCTACAATGTCATAAACGTCCAGAATGACTTTATCTTTCAAATAGGCCGCGTTGATGTCAGTTGAGATCAAAATCATCGGCACGGATTGATTGATGGTCTTCAGAGCTGGAACTGAATCTTGCGCGGTTCGACCGTTGTTCAACTTATCGTCGAGGAGAATGATATCCGTCTTTTGTGTTTTGAGAATAACTTCAGCTTTTTCTAAGCTGTTCGCGTATCGAAGAAGGTATTCTTCCTCATAGATGTCCCGAAGCATTCGATCAATCAATCGGAATTCGACGGGGTCATCATCAACGAGGAGGATATTGAGCATAGGGCGGTGCTAGTCCTGTTGCGCGCAATAGGCAAGCAATGCCACTCAGTTAAGCTGCCAAATTCAGAAAGCTTGCCTTTAACTGGGCAGCGACAACGCCATAGTCGACACGTGTGTGTGGCTTTTTATAAAAGCCCTGCGCGCCATTTGTAGTGGCTTTCTCAACATCAATCTCAGAGCTGGTCCCAGACATCATAACGACTTTTGAGCGGCTCAACGCCTCTTCTGTTCTGATATTATCTAAAACCTCCCAACCACTTATGCCGGGCATACGAATATCAACAATCGTAAGCCAAGGCTTCTCTTGCTGCATCGTTTCAACGACGGACGTACCGTTCTCAAGCTCTACACAGGTCAGATTTTCGCAAACAGATTGCATGGCGGCCACGATCATTCGCCTGTCAAACTCCGAATCATCGATGATAAGGATCTTTATATTATCTTGTGTTTCCATGTCGTTGCCGCCCGCGCACGGGCTGAAAAATGGTATTTAACGCGTGCTTGCGACTCGTCTAGCATAAAAACCAACATCCACTAAGCGATATTAACCGTTCTTTAGGAAATAGTCTCCACCGCTTGTATGTGGGCCAACGCATGAGAAGTGCGGAGGAGGAAATATGAGTGATACAGTCAAGCCAGCGGATTGGCAAAACATCCTTAAACTCATCATGCTCACCATATTGTCCGATGGCCGCGCTTTTGAACGTGAGGCAGATAGTTTCGTTGATGCTTCCATCGACCTTCGGACAAATATGAATGTCCGCGGCATTCAAACTCGGCAAATGACGATGGATTGGTATATTCAGCATCGAAAAGAGCTGATTGATATCCAAACCGGTGAAACATTCGAAACGGTCTTGCTTGAACTCATTGATAGTTTGGATGGGATACCTAACAAGAAACCCCTCCTTCGAACACTCAAAAACCTCTCGAAACGAGACGTTGAGAGGACTAACAAGACCCCGGCGATCTCCCAAACCTCCAAGGAAAGATGGGCCTCCTGACGCCTCGCCTCTAGGCTCGCCCCTATCGCAGAGTTGCTGGTCCCATCAGCCTGTTGCCTATTTGGTCATCCATGACGGACGTCGGTCACCTTTTCACCTTTTATTATTGGACCTTGGCATTGCCCCGCACCTAGCTGCGCGTTAGGTCTTCAGCATGAAGGCTGAGCCCACCTCACTCCCGGATGTGATCCGATTTACGCCTTGGCGATTTACCGACACGCGCGGATGTTTCCTGGAGACACTTTATTTGGCGAGTTTTCGGGACGCTACCGGTAATTTTCAATGCGAGACGCCTTTTGACGATGAGCCAAAGCCGTGACTTTTCGGATTGCCGTCATCGGTAAAACAGGACAACTCGCACGCGCGCTTCTGCATGAAGGGGCAGAGCTGGGCCATGAGATCATAAGTTTAGGCCGTGATGCGCTGGATTTGACGTCTCCAGCGCCGGAAATCGAAACCGTAATCTCGGGCTTACCCTCTGGGCTGGACGCTCTCATCATCGCAGCAGCGTTTACCGATGTGGACGGGGCAGAAAAACAGCCCGACTCAGCCTATGCAATTAACGCGACAGCGCCCGCTATTATTGCGCGAAGCTGTGCAAAATTAGATATTCCGCTTATCCACATCTCAACGGATTACGTCTTCGATGGCGAGACCGACAATCCCTATATGCCTGACGATGATACCGACCCTTTAGGCGTTTACGGTGCCTCAAAATTAGACGGCGAATTAGCCATTCTAGAATCAGGCGCGCGCGCGCTAATCTTGCGGACCTCTTGGCTTTATGATGGCGAGGGTCGCAATTTTTTGACCACGATGTTGCGCCTAGCAAAACGCGGCGATCCAATATCGGTCGTCGACGACCAATTTGGGCGGCCAACCTTTGCAAGGCATTTAGCGCTGGCCATTCTGAAAGCCGCAGATATTTTCGCCCAAGAGCCCGATATCGAAACATCTATTTACCACATCACCAATGGCGGAGAACCGGTGAGTTGGGCGGGATTTGCAAAAGCGATTTTTAAGGCCAAAGGATTGGATGTGAAGGTCGATGACATACCGAGTTCAGATTATCCAACTTTGGCCGAGAGACCCGCATATTCCGTTTTGGATACCGATAGTTTCGAACGCGCCTTTCGTCATCCCATGCCAGATTGGCAAGCCGGACTTCGGGCTGCGCTCGAAATGGCCGAAGAGGTGTCTGCTTAGCGATGACTGGCCTGCCTAAAATCTTGAAAACGATCTTGGTTCCGGCATTTATAACTTTGGCCAGTTGCGGTTCCCCGACGTCAGAGCTGCCAAGCGAGGCAATCGTCAGCACCACGCTTTGCGCAGATGGCTATCTCCACGCCCTGCCCGAGGTGGAACCTCGCCTTGCAGCGCTGTCTTGGCAGTCCCGCTCCGCTTTGTCGCGAACGCCGGACCATTTGAAGGCTTTACCGCAAGCAGATAGTGATCCAGAACGCCGACTAAATTGGGCGGGTGCGTTAGAAGTTTCTACTTCGGGCGGTGGCGGTGACATTGACTTAAACTGGGGTGAAGATTTCGAAACGGTTTGGACAAATCTAGCTTTGCTATCCTCCGCATTAAATGTCTCTGATCCATCTAGCGACTTGAAATCCCGCTTGGCCGCGCTGAGCAAACCAGAGTTCGCGCCGCATATTCTTTATCTGGATAGATCCGGCGCAACGGCTGGTCCGGGAACATTTGTAGATGCTGTGATTAAAACTGCGGGCGCGGCAAATGTCATTGAAGCTCCCGGGTGGCAATCCC
>CAZSKH010000164.1:0-6003 GCA_964607395.1 uncultured Algimonas sp. | reverse complement strand
CGGGGCCGTAAGGGGGTGTTGGCCGTAAACGCGATGATATTGCCGTTTTGGGTGACTTTTATGTCGTTATCCGTCCGGCCAAAGGCACCGCTATAGGCCTTAACCTGTTTCGCTGATGCGCCCTCGGGGAGAATGATGCGGGCCGTGAAATTTTGCACGGGCATGGACCAATATTCGCCCCAGACATTCCACCGTATCTCGTCCAAATCATCATATCGAACAACCCAATCATCAGACTTATATTCTAACACATATTTTTGAACTTTGTCGTCCAGCAGAACATCTGCGCGGCCCAACCGCCAAATCAGCGTTCCGCTATCGCCCATAGGGGTCACATTCTCAGATTTGCCGTTTCGCGTCGCGAGGGTCAGCTTGAAATCTCTGCGGTGCGTGATTGCCCCCTCGCGCACCTTGGTCGGGAGCTCCCGAAATATTCCGCGTTTCACCGCGCCCCGGGGTTTCACATAATCCAACTCTTCGCGGATCTTGAGGCTGCCATCCTTGGCCACCCTGACGGTGATATCCGCCCGATCAAAACGTTCTCCAGATAAGGTTTGAGCGTCAGCAGTCGAGGCGAAAGCCCAAAGGACAAAGGCCAAACACGCGCTAAAAATGACCCCGAAACGCATTAATCAAAACTCACATCTGGAGCGGCATAATCTGACGGTTCGATTTCAAAGAAAGGGTGTTCGTGAAACCCAAACGGACCTGCCACCAGATTGGACGGCACACTTTTGACCTGAATGTTCATTTCGCGCACGGCCCCATTATAAAAACGCCGCGCCATTTCGATCTTATCCTCGGTCTCTGTCAGCTCCTCTTGCAGGTCGAGGAAATTCTGATCGGATTTCAATTCGGGGTAATCCTCTTTCAGCGCCAATAGCTTCGGCGTTTGGGCCGCAAGCTTATATTCGGCGGCCCCGCGCTGCCCGACATTGCCCCCCGCGCTCAGGGCGGCATTGCGCGCCTCAACAACCTCGCGAAAGACGTCGCGCTCATGTTTGGCGTAGGCCTTAACCACATCCACCAATCGCGGAATGAGGTCAGTGCGGCGTTTGAGCTGGACTTCAATGTCTGACCATCCGTTTTGCACGAGCGCCCGTTTCTGCACCAACGCGTTGTAGATCAGAACCACCCCAATCATCAGCAAGGCGAAGATAACGAGAAGAACTATAGAGATACCGGACATGAATTGGGCATAAGGCTATAGGCTTAGGTTTTGCAAGTCTTACGGCGGTTCGTCCTCAAGCGTTTTAAGCGGATGGCGGCCATCAACCATGCCCATAAAGGGCGGATGGATGGAGTATCCGACCAAGGACTGGAGTTGCGGTGACATCCCCCGCACTGTTGATTTGGAGAGCTCCAGCAAATAATTTTCCTGTTGCCGCAAATAGACTTCACAATATTGATGGGTGACGGCAAAGCGCGCCGAAGCCGATCTATTATGCCCGCCGCCGTGCCAGGTTGTGCCGAGAAAAACGACGACAGACCCCGCAGGCATAATGGCAGGAATGGCCTCGTCTCTAGCCGGTAATCTCGCCGCGTCCCAATGATGACTGCGCGGCACGATAACTGTCGCCCCGTTCTCAGCGGTGAAATCATCAATCGCCCAAACGGTGGCGGCTCCTAACGCCGGACGAGGACGGGGAATGCGATAAAAAGCATCATCAAAATGGAGGGCTTGGGGCGCTTCGCCGGGTTGGATGTTAATCATCTGACTTTGTGACAACAGATAATTGGGCAGAAAAATACGGTCCAGCAAACCCAGCACACGCGGATGTTCAGCCAAAGCGTCAATCATCCGGGTCTTAGACAGCACATTATAAACACGTTGCGTTTGAACGCCCTCAAAAGAATTTCGCCCGGTGTGGCTTAGCAATGGCAAGCCGCTAGATTTGATGGCGGCGCACTCTTCTGCGGAGAGCAGGTCTTTGATGATGACATAGCCTTCGCGCATTAGGGTATCGAAGTCGGCGCTAATCTCCGCTGTATCGCGTTCGGGCCCGGGTTTAAGGGCCGTATGGGTTCCGGCATGATCGGTCTCGCCATAAGATTTCATGTCTTTGGCATCAGAAAATTTACGGGGCGTTTGGGTCATGCAAACACCCTATCTCGAAACGAATATCAAATCGCCCATTGATTGAGAGTTTTCATCACAAGGCTTTCAGAACCTGCTTGGGTGGGGTAGGGCCAACCGGAATAGTGTGAGGAGAGCGTTTTGAAACGGACCATGTTAATTACAGGGGCCTCCGCAGGTCTGGGCGCGGCGCTGGCCCGCGAATATGCGCAGGCCGGTTGGGACCTTGTGCTTTTGGCACGCCGAGAGGCCCGTCTGGAGGCCCTCGCGGCTGAGCTCAACGCGGCGCATCAGACACAATGCCGGGTGATTGCGGCGGACCTATTTTCTGAAACCGCTGTGCCTGATTTGATGTCGGCTTTGGGCGGTATGCAAATTGACGGCTTGATCAACAATGCAGGCTATGGTCATCCGGGGACATTCCTTGCCAGCACATGGGACGATCACCGCCGCTTCAATCATTTGATGAGCGTTGTCCCTGTGGAATTAACGCGCGCGCTTTTGCCCGCCATGGCAGACCGGGGATTTGGCCGCATCATGCAGGTCGCCAGCCTCGCCGGTCATATGCCCGGGTCAAAGGGCCATACATTATATGCCGCCGTGAAAGCCTATCTCATCAAATTCTCAGAAAGCCTCAATGCGGAAATGGACGGGACGGGCGTTCACGTCTCTGCCTTATGCCCGGGTTTTGTTTTGACAGAATTCCACGATGTAAACGGCACGCGCGACGGCATTAATGGCTTGCCGGGCTTTATGGTGATGAAGGCCGATAGCTGCGCGCATCTCGCCGCCGAGGCGCTGGAGGCGAATAAGGCGGTCTTTATTTCCGGCCGGGTCAACCGTTTCCTCGCGCGTCTGAACCGCTGGGCACCTTGGCTCGGGCGCAAAATTATGAACTCCGGTTCCGGTAAATATAGAAAGACGGATTAAATGTCTGATTACAAAAGCGATCCCAGATGTTTTGTTGCGCTGGATCTACCTAGCGTGGCTGAAGCCGAAGCCATGGTGGAGACGTTGGGCGATGCCGTAGACAGCTATAAAATCGGCTTGCAACTCCTTCCCATTGGCGGAGTTGAATTGGGTCAACGGCTGAAGGCTTTGGGTAAAAATGTCTTTTATGATTTCAAATTTCACGACATTGGCGCGACGGTCGAAAAAGCGACTCGCTCCATTGCGGGCCTAAATGCTGATTTATTGACGGTCCATGCGCGGCCGGACGTGATGCGATCTGCCGTAGCCGGGCGAGGCAGCGCGCCGTTGAAAATTTTGGGCGTGACCGTTCTGACATCCCTCGATCAGCAGGCCCTCAATGATATTGGATATAATGATAATGCAGAAAGCCTTGTTATGCGGCGCGTCCAACAAGCCCTCGACGCCGGAATTGACGGCGTCGTGTCTTCGCCCTTGGAGGCGGCGGCCATTCACGCGCTTGTCCCTGATAGCTTTTTGGTTGTGACCCCCGGCGTTCGTCCCAAAGGCGCGGATGCAGGCGATCAAAAACGCATTGCAACACCGTCCAGTGCGCTGGGGTCGGGCGCAACGCATCTCGTCATTGGCCGCCCGATCACCCAAGCCAAAGACCCGCGTGCGGCAGCTCTCGCAATCGCCAGCGAAATGCGCGGCGTTTGAGTTTCGGAGATTTAAGGCACAAAAAAACCCGCTTCGTGCAATTCGCTTTTCGCGAAATGCACAAAACGGGTTTTTGAAATCTATTTTATGTTGGCCTAGCGGCAACCGCGGCGCGGGGCATATCTACCGAAATCGCCATAGCGCGAATAATGCGTCACAACGTTACACGGTGATGTGTAAGGCACCGCAACAGGCACCGGATAGCGCACGTAAATCACCGGGCGCACAACGCGGTAATAGGTTGTTTGCGGAACAGGCTTCACAACATTGTAACAGCCCAGAACAGTGCCTTCGCCGCTGCCGTAAACATTTACGGGGCAATTTGTGGCTTGCAGGCTCTCATTATAGCCGAGACCCGGAACGGAACTTGGTGATCCAGAGAAACCATAAGTGCTGCTGTCAGAATATGTTTGGCTAATAGAGCCCGTGCCATATGTGCTGTCGGCCTGATAAGAGCTCATCGATGTGTAAGATTGAGACGGCGTGTAACGATCCGAAACGCCGCTCAAGCTGTAAGATGATCCAGATTGACCGGACCAACTGGAGATCGGCTGCGCCGAGGCGTCGCCGCAATACATGCCGGAATTACAACCAGCTGACGCTGCGCCTGCGATAGAAAGCGTGGCAACGACAGTCGCTGCGCCTTTAAAAATACGGGAAACCATAACCCACCTCATTGTTTCAATGGCGCAACATGCGCGTTAATTAGGCGATACCTAGCAATCCGCATGCCAGAAACGCGATTCGATTCCCGTGATAGGCGAAAACAATTCGCTTCCGAGACAAACTGGGGATTAAAAGGTCCCGCCTCTAATTTAGAGAAACGGGACCCCATCCCACACAAACTCGACCTCATTTTAAGGAGGTCGAAATTTGGCAAATTAATGTATCCAGCGGCCCGGAGCGCTTTGCCCGTAACGCGCGGACGGCGCGTTATGTTCTGCACAGCCGCCGTGAACCGGAACAGGCACCGGCGTTGGCACACCGATCACCGGATTTACGGTCTGTCTTGGCAATTGACGCTTACAGATAACCTGCGTCGCGATTGTGCTGCCAAAGGCTGTCGGTCCGGATGTTTTTTCCCAATATGTGCCGTCACTGGCGACAGCTGAGCCATAACTGCCTGCCATCGGGCCAGAGCGTTGCAGAACAGGCGCGCTTGGTTGACCAAAGCTGGGTCCCATGCGGGTCGGCGCAAGGGCGAGGCCTTGTGTGTTCATCAGGCCCGGTGCGCGCATTTGCGGCCCGCCCATAAAGACGTTTTGCTGCATATTCATTGCGGGGAGGGTAGCTTGCTGCTGCACCATGCCCATATGCGGGGCTGTGCCCGTTCCCGGAACGACAACATCTTGCGGGCGTGTTTGGCCGCTATCTAAAACCTGTTGGGCGGCTGCCGGGTCGCGAATGACTTTTGACGTTGGCAGATAAGCGATGCCGGGAACTAGCGAGGCGTCGCCATAGGTGCGAGGCGCGAATTTTGATGGATCATATCCGCCGCCAACGCGAACTGTTACGGGTTGAGCTGGCGCTTGCATAACGGGAGCCTGCATCACCGGGGCAGGCGGGGCCATTTGAACTTGCACGGGACGGCCTGCGTCCTGACGGCAATATGTTGTGCTGGTCGGGTGACATCCACCTGTAAAGCCGGACGGGGCATCGGACAGACCGGCTGTTGGGCCCATGCCGTGAATACGCGTAATAGAGACATTTGGTGCGCGCTGGAAATTCACAGAGCGCAAATGTCCCATTGGCTGCTCGGTGCGAATGGTCATCGGACCAAATTCAGGGGCATAGCTTGGCATGACCTGGACAGCTGTGCCGCAATTCCCGCTATTGCAAGTCCCGCCGGCAAAGGCCGGCGTGGCCATCACAGCCGCTGATAAAGCGCCCAACAGGGCTTTCGAAATCAATTTGGTTGGCATGTGCCACTCCCACGTCACTATGGCGGGAGACATCTCCGCACCGATCCAAAATATCTGTCGGTGCGAATTTTGGGGGCGCTACTTAGAAATCCCCAGCTTACGATAGGTAAGCCTCAGAAGTCGTAAGCAATTCCGCCGCGTTCCCAATCGCCATAGCGCGTGGGTTCGACACCTTTCGGGCCGCCTTTTTCCGGCTCAACAGGATCAGTTTCGCCGCGCGCTTTGCGCCGCTCCGCTGCTTCAGCCAAAGCCCGCTTTGCCGCAGGGCTCAGAACTTTTTTAGGAACATCGGAGTTTTTCGTATCTGGGTCGCTCATAGCCACCTGAATACGCCCGCTGGTCCTCTCCCGTCAAACAGGCAAATTGCCGCTCGAT
>CAZSKH010000163.1:0-6008 GCA_964607395.1 uncultured Algimonas sp. | reverse complement strand
GCAATTTCAATATCCGGCGCACCAGGTTCTGGTAACTGATTTTCCTGCATGCCTCTTCCCCTATATGAAACGACGATCGACCTTTTTAATTAGGCCTGATTCAGGCTATTCTCTCGACAACACTACATTCGCGTTCAAATTCAATAGGATATCTAAAGCGACCAATTATTATGTTTAAGCGACATATAAGG
Organism: uncultured Algimonas sp.; assembly: GCA_964607395.1. GTDB lineage: Bacteria > Pseudomonadota > Alphaproteobacteria > Caulobacterales > Maricaulaceae > Litorimonas. The sequence continues at coordinate 5,817 of CAZSKH010000163.1, read as the reverse complement.
TCAAACAAATTGGAGTATTAGCTGCAACCATGGTGACTTTCGGTAAACATTGAGATTCCAAATTGACATCAAATTTTTCAATCTACGCTTGGACATGCCGCTTATTTATGCCAATTTTTGCGATGATAGCGTGATAGAAACTGCGAAATATGGCCGCTTATGTTTGGAAATATAGAAGGAGACAAGACGCAGACAGTTGGCTTTTTGCTAGTTCCTAATTTTTCCATGATTGCGTTTACGGCGGCGATTGAACCCTTACGAACAGCTAACAGGCTCGCCAACAAAAAACTCTATGATTGGAAAATTATTGGTACCGACAATGCGAGCATTCTGGCGAGTAATGAGTTAGAAATTTTGCCGGAATTAAACATCTATGAAAATCTAGATATAGACACTTTAGTGATCTGCGCCGGATTAGAGGCCAATCATTATCTTAACAAAAAACTCTTGGGACGCCTGCGCACCCTATCTCGGAAACCCATTATGCTCGGAAGCGTCTGTACCGGCTCTATTCTTTTGGCTGAGGCCGGACTTTTGAATGACAAACGCTGCACAATTCATTGGGAGAACATTGAAGGCTTTGCAGAAACTTACCCACACTTAAACATTACTGCGACTCTGTTTGAAGTTGATCAAAATCGGTTCACGTGTTCGGGAGGCACCGCCCCTTTGGATATGATGATTCATTCTATCGAGCTTGATCACGGTAAGGCTTTTTCACTTAACGTAGCGGATCGGCTTCTACATAACTTCGTGCGCGAACCACATGATGCGCAAAGGATGAACATCGGATATCGAACAGGGATTCATAATCCAAAGTTGCTGGCAGCCATAGGTTACATGGAAGTTTACCTCGAAAACCCTCTGTCATTAAGTAGCTTAGCGAAATCTGTGAATATCTCTCTTCGGCAGTTAGAGCGACTATTTAAGTCAAAACTGGGGACAACACCGGCTCGATATTATCTAGATCTTCGATTGGAAAGGGCACGTCAGTTATTAAAGCAAACATCTATGTCGGTTTTACAAGTTGCCGTATCGACTGGGTTTACCTCTGCCTCTCATTTTACACAATCTTACAAGAAGTTTTTCGGCCACCCGCCATCACAAGAACGTAAATAGAATTTCATTGTTTTCGCTTCTTCCTCTTTTTACCGATACGAGGATCTATTCTCAGAATAAGATTTAGGGATCGCGGTCGAGGAATCGAGACGTAATCAATGGCCGAATTCGGTGAAGATCTCCTAGACAATCGATAAAGCGTATACACAAAAAAGAGCATATGGATAATCGCCGTGTAAGCGAATAATGAAGACGGGCTTAAGTATGTCATTAGGATTGGCGCGATTAATGGCCCCACGACCGACCCGACGCCATATGCTAGAAGTAAACCGCCACTAATCGTTACAAATTCATCGGGCTTAGCATAGTCATTTGCATGGGCAGCGCATAATCCGAAGATTTGCATGCCAAAAGCGCCGTATAGCGCACCTCCAATGAGAAGCATCGGTATTGACTCAGCGCTATACTGCCACAAGAAAATACCTGAAAACGCACCGCCGGCTGCTACAATTGCTAACACCCCACGTCGGCCCCATTTATCAGAAACCCACCCGATCGGCCACTGAAGGAGACCTCCACTAAAGATCGTTACACTCATGAATACCGCCACCAAAGCAATCGGATAACCCAACTGTTGCACAAAAACTGGAGCAACCCCCCAGAACGCTCCATTTGTTAAACCCACAGCAAATCCACCAATAACAGCGAGGGGAGAGACACGAAACAACTTCTTCAAATTCAGCGAAGTCTGCGTGACACCAGATGGAGCTGTAGCTGAGGAAAGAGATACAGGGAAAATGGCAGCACAAATGCAAATTGCTACAATTGAAAAAAGAACAAACTCACCCGGCGGCGCAAGGGTCAGCATAAATTGCCCTGCCGTCACTGCGCCTAAGTCAACCATTCTATAGATTGATAAGACTTGCCCGCGTTTTTCATTCGGCGTTTGCTCGTTAATCCAACTCTCGATCAACATATAAAGCCCAGCGAAACTAAAGCCCGTCACAACACGTAGCAAAAGCCAAGCAGGTATATTTATGGCGATAACATGCATCAACGCCGAAACAGCCGTTAGGGCGGATAGTGCCGCAAAAACGCGTACATGTCCTACTCGGTTCACGAGGTAAGGTGTATAAAAACAGCCAATGATAAATCCTGCATAATAGGCCGATGACAACAGCCCGATCGCAAAAATGGTAAAACCTTCGAGTTGCGCCCGAACCGCGACCAGCGTGCTAAGGAGCCCTCCTCCAGCCAACAAAATTGCTGCTGAAATGAGTAACGCACCGACAGAAACTAAGATTGATCGCATGACCTAAACCTTACGCTAAACGCTCGGTTCCAATTTGCCCAGTCTTGCCGATTGACCGCGCATATAAGGACATGTTCGCACTTTCGGCCTTTCGCATAGCGAATGCCGTTGGTCCTGATATTGAAAGAATAGCCTTCACCCCGCGCCGCGCGGCCTTTTCAACAATTTCATATGAACAGCGGCTCGACATCAATACGAATCCAGCGGCGCAATCTACTTTAGTTATAGCCAATGAACCGAGCAATTTATCAAGAGCATTGTGACGACCAACATCTTCTCGGGCGCAAATAATTTCACCGTCTAGTGAAACCCATGCAGCAGCATGGACGGAACGCGTTTTCGCATTTATGTTTTGATGAGACTTCAGCGCCTGCATCGCACGGATCATCGCATGGCAATCTAAATTAATTGGTTCCGAGGACACTTTAGGCAGAACCTCGAAAAGCGTATCAACATTCTCCAACCCACAAAGACCACAACTGGCCGAGCCAACAAAGTTGCGGCGTCGTTGGGTTAATTCAAGTTTTTCGAGCTTTTCGTCAGAAATTTTCAACCGACAATCGACGCCCTGAGAGGTATGTTTAATATCGAGACTTAGGATGTCGGAGAGATCGGTCACCACCCGTTCCGTGAGGGAAAAGCCAACAACAAAATCAACGATATCGTCAGGCGTCGCCATCATGACGGCATAATTTCTACGATTGTAAACAAATGCGACGGGAACTTCTTCGGGTATAAACCATGACTGATCACCTCCGATAAGGTCTATCTCTCGCAAGACGTCTATCGGTTCACCGTAGATGTTGACTTCGAAGTCCACGTTATCCTGCGGATCTAGGGCTTCTACTCGGCTGGCTCCTCAATCTTACGATATTCAGATAGCTCCTCCTCATAATTTCTTTGCCAATCAGATTTATGGTTCGCAGGTGCAACAGCAACGGCCGTGACTTTATACTCGGGACAACTCGTTGCCCAATCAACATTCTCTGTCGTTACAACATTTGCACCCGTATCAGGATGATGGAATGTCGTATAAACAACGCCCGGTGCCATCCGCTCTGACAGTTTTGCACGAAGTGTGATTTCACCCTTTCGGGAACTCAACGAAACCCATTGACCATCGCGAACGCCTTGCGCTTCCGCATCGCTCGGGTGAATTTCAAGCACATCCTCTTCCCACCAGAGGTTATTATCGGTGCGGCGAGTTTGCGCGCCCACATTATACTGGGACAGGATACGGCCCGTCGTCAAAATCAGCGGGAAGCGTCTATTCGTGCGTTCCGTTGTCGGGACATATTCGGTCGGCACAAACTTGCCCTTGCCTCGGACAAACTCGCCGACATGCATGACCTCAGCGCCATTCGGATTATCATCATTCACTGGCCACTGCAGACTGCCTGCCGCGTCTAATACGTCAAAGGAAACATTCGCAAATTGCGGTGTCAGCTCTGCAATTTCGTCAAGAATTTCAGATGCACTGTTAAAGCCCATATCGATACCCAGAGCTTTACCTAAATCTTGCGTGACTTCCCATTCATGCTTACCCGTGATCGGCTCCATGACCGGACGGACGCGATTAATCCGGCGCTCTGCATTAATGAAAGTGCCGTCTTTTTCGAGGAAACTCGTCCCGGGTAGAAAGACATGCGCGAAACGCGCTGTCTCATTGAGGAAAAGGTCCTGAACGATAAGAATATCAAGCGCTTTCAGTGCGGCCTCAACATGTTTGATATTTGGGTCAGACTGCGCGACGTCTTCGCCTTGAATATACATACCTTTGTAGTTTCCGCCAATCGCCTCATCAAACATATTAGGAATACGGTAGCCAGGCACACTATCGAGCGCACGGCCCCATTTCGCTTCAAACAAGCCGCGGGCAGCGTCATCACCGACAGGACGATAGCCTGAAAGCTCGTGCGGGAAACTCCCCATATCGCAAGACCCCTGAACATTGTTCTGCCCACGCATGGGGTTCACGCCTACGCCCGGACGACCAATATTGCCGGTCGCCATGGCGAAGTTCGCCATACCCATAACCATGGTCGAGCCTTGACTGTGTTCTGTCACACCCAAGCCGTAATAGATCGCCGAGTTTTTCTGCGTCGCAAAAAGACGCGCGGCACCAATGATATCTTCCGCCGGAACACCCGTAATCTTCGAGACATTCGCAGGCGAATTCATAGGATCCAGAATTTGCACTTTCCAATCCGCGTAGCTGCCATCTTCACAGCGTTCCGCGATAAAGTCTTCGTCCAGTAAGCCTTCCGAAGCGGCAACATAGGCCAATCCGTTGATCAGGGCGACGTTCGTGCCAGGCTGCAGCTGCAGGTGATAATCCGCTTTGATATGCGGTGATCGCACGAGATCAATGCCTCGAGGATCAGCAACGATAAGCTTCGCGCCCTGACGCAACCTCTGCTTCATTTGCGACCCAAAAACGGGGTGAGCATCTGTCGGGTTAGACCCAATGACCATGATACAATCCGCATGTTCAACAGAATCAAAATTCTGCGTCCCCGCGCTCTCTCCAAATGTTTGCTTGAGGCCGTATCCTGTCGGAGAATGGCAAACCCTTGCGCAGGTATCGACGTTATTGTTGCCAAACCCTTGACGGATAAGGCGCTGCACAAGCCAAACTTCTTCATTCGTACAGCGGGAAGACGTAATCCCACCAATGGCTTTGACGCCATACTGGGCTTGCGCCGCTTTCAATTTTTCTGCTGAAAATTTATAGGCTTCATCCCAAGACACAGTGCGCCACGGATCTGTAATATTTTCGCGGATCATTGGCTCGGTGATACGATCTTTGTGGGTCGCGTAGCCAAATGCAAAACGCCCTTTCACACAACTATGCCCATGGTTGGCTTTACCGTCTTTCCATGGCACCATGCGGACGACCTCGCCGCCTTTGAGCTCAGCCTTGAAGGAGCACCCGACACCGCAATAAGCGCAGGTTGTCAAAACAGTTTCATCGGGCATGCCTTGTTCGATGACAGACTTTTCTTGGAGAGATGTCGTCGGGCAGGCTTGCACACAGGCTCCGCAAGACACGCATTCAGAGTCCATAAAACTCTCATCCATGGAAGCGGCGATTTTGGATTTAAAGCCACGATTTTCCACAGTAAGCGCAAGCGTTCCTTGTACTTCATCACAGGCGCGGACACAGCGTGAGCAAAGGATACACTTGCTCTCATCAAAGACGAAGTAAGGATTGCTCTCGTCAACCTCGGCTTCTAGATGATTATCTCCTGCCAAACCATAACGCACAGATGTCACGCCGACAGCGTCGACCATTTGGAAAAATTCACTCTCCGCGCCGCCGGGTGCCGCAACAGCATCCACAGGATGGTCCGAGAGATAAAGCTCCATCACACCTTTGCGTATTTTAGTAATTTGATCGTCTTTCGTCGTAACTTGCATTCCCTCTTCGGCGGGCGTGGTACAGG
>CAZSKH010000162.1:5901-6010 GCA_964607395.1 uncultured Algimonas sp. | reverse complement strand
GGTTCGATTTCCGGGTTGATCGGACGGATAAGTTCTTGCCAGTTTTTTTCAATCACGGTGCTCGCCTTTAATTAAGCGTGTGGCGCGCCCTTCCAAATGAAGAGACACG
>CAZSKH010000162.1:3883-5891 GCA_964607395.1 uncultured Algimonas sp. | reverse complement strand
TTTAAACGCGGCGGCGTTTTGGTGGGCGGCAACCATTATGCGGGATCGGGGTTACGTCACGAATGGTTGTGATCGTCATACCAGCAGCCTGCAAAGCGCGGACAGCGGACTCGCGACCAGACCCTGGGCCGTTCACATTGACTTCCAATGTGTTCATGCCGTGCTCTGCCGCTTTACGTGCAGCTTCTTCTGCCGCGACCTGCGCTGCATAGGGTGTGGATTTACGTGAGCCCTTGAAGCCCATCGCGCCCGCAGAACACCACGATACGGCGTTGCCTTGTGCATCCGTAATCGTGATCATAGTATTGTTAAACGTAGCGTTTACGTGTGCGACGCCGGAGGTGATATTCTTCCGGTCGGCGCGGCGGACCTTGCCTGGTTCTCTAGCCATTTCAGCCTACCTTATTTCTTCTTACCGGCAATGGCCTTTGCGGGGCCTTTGCGTGTGCGGGCGTTTGTATGCGTGCGCTGACCGCGAACGGGCAGGCCGCGGCGATGGCGCAGACCACGATAGTTACCCATGTCCATCAAACGTTTGATGTTCTGGGAAACCTCACGGCGGAGATCGCCTTCGACTTGATGCTCAGCATCAATCGTTTCACGAATTTTCAGCACTTCCTGATCGGTCAGATCATGGACACGTCGTTCAAACGAAATGCCGACTGTCTCACAAATTTCGGTGGCTTTCGCCGGACCGATTCCGTGAATATAACGCAGCGCGATTTCAACGCGTTTGTTGGTCGGGATATTAACCCCAGCAATACGAGCCACGAGCGGCCTCCAATACTTCAATCCGGTTTCCGTTTCGGCGTTGACGTTCGCTTGCCCCATAGCGAAAGGGGCGATAGCCGTAAACGTCTGCCGCGAAAGCGGGTCCATTAGTCCTTAACACGTGCGGCGTCAACCACTCGCGCTGTTATCTTCGAGAGCTTTTGCCCCCATTCAATTGTCCGGATTATTTGCTGCCAAAGAGGCGGGCAAAGAACCCTTGTTTTGGCTCTCCCTTCGGAGAAGCCTGACGGTCGAGAACTTCGGAAATCGAAGCCGCCACCGTCTCAATATCTGCCATGCCATCCACTTCGGTCAGCTTCCCCTGCGCCGAATAATAGGGCAGCAGCGGGGCAGTATCTCTATTATATGCGTCGAGACGAACTTTGAAGGTTTCAGGATTATCATCCTTTCGGCCTTGTTCCTCAAACCGAGCCGCGATGCGGCCCAGAATAGAGGCGTCCTCTACTTTGAGACGGATAACCGAGTCCACCGATTCTCCGCGATTTTTCAAAAGAGAATCCAGAGCCTCGGCTTGGCCAAGTGTGCGCGGAAAACCATCGAAGATAAATCCCGGAACGCCAGCTTGGGCGTCAAGTTGCTCCTCAATCAAAGCGATCACAATCTCATCACTGACAAGCTTGCCATTATCCATGATGTCGGCGACTTTGAGGCCCAATTCTGAACCGGACTTTCTAGCACCGCGGAGCATATCACCCGTAGAGAGCTGCACGAGGCCGCGTTCCGACACGAGGCGTTTCGCCTGTGTGCCTTTACCCGCTGCGGGAGGACCAAAAAGTATAAGGTTGAGAGTCACGTAAATCCCCTAACCCTAAGTTTTCTTATTCCGGCGCATGCGGGATTTCTTGATAAGACCTTCATATTGATGCGCAATCAGGTGAGACTGGACTTGCGCCACAGAGTCGAGCGTCACAGAGACGATAATCAAAAGACTCATCCCGCCAATCAACATCGCAACAGAGGCCGGGATATTACCGGTCTGCGCAATAAAGGCTTCCGGCACGACACAAACAAAGGCAACATAAAACGCGCCGATAAATGTCAGGCGCGACAACACATATGACAGATATTCGGCTGTCCGTTGTCCAGGTCGAATACCCGGCAGGAAGCCGCCGTTCTTGCGCAGGTTATCCGCAACATCATCCGGCTTGAAGACATATGGGACATAAAAGTAGCAGAAGAAGATAATCAGAAGGCCGTAAAGAATAAGATAGGTCGT
>CAZSKH010000162.1:0-3783 GCA_964607395.1 uncultured Algimonas sp. | reverse complement strand
AAGAGCTGGAAGATCGCTTTTGGCAATTCCGCGACGATACCGGCCAAAATAATCAAAGAGACACCATTACCGACGCCACGCGCGGTCACTTGCTCACCCAGCCACATCAGGAACATTGTGCCGCCGACAAGCGTAATAACTGTAGAGGCCTGGAAGAAGAGACCCGGGTCAATCACCGCGCCCTCTGTGCCTTGCAATGCGCGGGCTATACCAAAGGCTTGGAACGCCGCGAGGAACACGGTCAGATAACGCGTATATTGGTTGATTTGCTTACGGCCTTGCTCGCCGTCTTTGTCGAGTTCCTTCAACGACGCCACAGATCCCTTGAGGAGGGTCATGATAATGGAGGCCGAAATATAGGGCATCACGTTCAACGCGAAAATCGCCATCCGTTCCACGGCGCCGCCAGAGAACATGTTCAAACGATCAATAAGAGAGCCACCGCCGCCAGAGGAGAAGGACGCCTGAAAGACTTCCATATTCATCCCAGGGATCGGAACATAGGTTCCAATGCGGTAAACAACCAAAATCATGAGAGTGAAAAGAAGGCGCTTTTGTAGCTCTTTGGCCTTGGAGAACACTCCAAGGTTCATATTTGCGGCGAGCTGTTCTGAGGCTGAGGCCATATAGGGCACCTTTGAGACTAAACTTCGATTGTTAACCTAGTTAGGTATCCCCTGAAGCAAATGTAAGGTGCCACGCAGTAACGTGACACCCAATTAGGTTAGCCCTTTGCGAGCTCTTTCGCTTGTTTGACCCATTCATCGCGCACGATGCGACCAGAAAATGATCCAAGCATGTCGTCAACCATTTGGACATCAGCGTCCGTCCAAGCTGCGATCTGACGGAAATAATAGATGCCCTTGCCGTTCAAATCGCCTTCGAACTTAGGTCCGATACCTTTGATTTTTTTCAAATCATCAGGCTCGCCGTCGGTTGCTCCGTCCGTGTAAAGGACCTGAGGCTCCTTAGCTTTAGGCTTTGTTTCCGCTTTTGGTTCTGGCTTGGGCTCAGCTTTTGGCTTAGGCTTAGCTTTCGGCTTAGGCGCAGGCTTTGGCTTTTCAGCTTTTGGCGCGCCTTTTTTCTCAGCTTTCGTCCGCTTGTTAGACCGATCCTGCTTCTCGCCTTTACCGCGATAAACTGTCTCTTCATCCAACACGTTGACGGTCCCTTTGGCAGCCTCAACAGCCGCGACAGCACCCTTTGATGCTCCGGAGACGTGAAGTTTCACCGCGCCTTCAACTTTGCCGGAGCCGATGAGACGTACGCCATCTCTTGCGCGGCGGATAACGCCAGCTTCAACGAGTGCAGCTGCATCATAGTCTGTTTTAGCATCAATTTTACCAGCCTTGATCGCGCGGTTTAGCGTCGCGATGGATAGCTCCTGATAGCGCTTTGGGTTTGGCACATTAAAGCCGCGCTTTGGCAGACGCATATAGATTGGCATCTGGCCGCCTTCGAAGCCGCCGACGGTTACACCGGAGCGAGATTTTTGGCCTTTGACACCACGGCCGCCAGTTTTGCCCTTGCCAGAGCCGATACCGCGACCAATCCGCTTTTTGCGGTGTGTGGCGCCTTGATTGTCTTTGAGTTCGTTCAAACGCATTGTCTTGTCCTCAAGAGGTTTCCGTCAGCAAAAAAGCCGAAAGACTACTCTTCTACGATTTTTACCATGTGGCTGACCTTATTGATCATGCCACGCACGGAAGGTGTATCTTCCAAAGTCCGCTGTTTGCCGATACGGCCCAAACCCAAACCCACCAGCGTTGCCCGCTGATCAGGTTTACGACGGGTCGCGCTGCCGGTTTGGCGAACGGTTACTGTTGCTTTTTTCGCCATGACTTAAGTCTCCGCCGCAGCTGCTTCAGGCGCAGCGGGTGTCGAGGCGCTATCTAACGCTTCGGGAGCTGACGCACCGTCTTGACGACGGTTGACGATTTCAGCCACTTTCTTGCCGCGCTTATTTGCGATTGTCCGCGGGCTTTCCATACGCTTAAGCGCATCAAATGTTGCGCGAACCATGTTATATGGGTTCGACGTGCCGATAGACTTGGTTACAACATCCTGAACGCCGAGGCATTCCAAAACGGCCCGCATTGGACCACCTGCGATAACGCCAGTCCCTGGAGGGGCTGCACGCATCACAACTTTACCTGCGCCGTGACGACCCCGGACATCATGATGGAACGTGCGGCCCTCACGCAATGGCACGCGGATCATTGTCTTTTTAGCTTCTTCAGACGCCTTACGGATGGCTTCCGGCACTTCACGGGCCTTACCCTTGCCGAAACCAACACGCCCCTTTTCGTCGCCCACAATTACGAGAGCGGCGAAGGACATGTTCCGTCCACCTTTCACGGTTTTAGCCACACGGTTGATGTGGACTAAGCGGTCCGTGAATTCATTGTCTTCTTCTTCGCGTTTGCCGCGACGATTGTCTTCTCTACGAGCCATAATACGTTCCTAGAATTTCAGACCGGCTTCGCGAGCCGCGTCGGCAAGGGCTTTCACCCGGCCGTGATAAAGATAAGGGCCGCGATCGAATACAACGTCGCCAACTTTGGCTTTGCTTGCGCGTTCAGCGATCAGCTTCCCGATACGTTGAGCGGCTTCGACATTGCCTCCACTGGCTTTTTTGTCTTCAAGCGTGGAGGCAGAGGCCAAAGTATGACCTGTGACATCGTCGATGATTTGCACCGAGATGTTTTTCGAACTGCGGAATACAGATAGACGCGGACGTCCATTTGCGTGTTTTTTGAGGCGGCGACGGACGCGTTGCGCGCGGCGCTGCATGAGGGAGCGAGCGGATTTCATGACTACTTCTTCTTCCCTTCTTTCTGACGGACATATTCACCGACATACCGAACACCCTTACCTTTGTAAGGCTCTGGTTTACGGAATGAGCGGATCTCGGCGGCGACTTGGCCAACCTTTTGCTTGTCAATACCTTCAACAATAAGCTGTGTCGGCTTTGGCGCTGCAATGGTGATACCTTCGGGCAATTCATAAACAACGTCATGTGAATAGCCGAGCTGCATCGTCAATTTATTACCTTGCGCTTGCGCACGGTAACCAACGCCGCGAAGCTCCAGCTCTTTTTTGAAACCGTTTGTGACGCCTTCAATCAGATTAGAGACCATTGTGCGGGACATGCCCCACATTGCGGACGCATTTTTCACGCCTTCAACGGGGACGACTGTGAATTGACCCTCCTTTAGAGACCCTGTGACAGCGGCCGGAAGCGTGAAGCTCAGCTCGCCTTTCGGGCCTTTAGCCGTGATGTGCTGACCGTTTTGGGTCAGCGTGACAGCCGCCGGAACAGTGATAGGGTTTTTACCAATACGTGACATATAACCCTCCTTACGCGACCTGGCAGAGAACTTCACCGCCCACGTTGTTTTCACGTGCAGCGGCATCGCTCATAACGCCCTTAGGGGTGGATAGAATAGAGATACCAAGACCGTTACGAACCTGCGGCAATGTCTTCACAGAGGAATAGACACGGCGACCGGGTTTGGACACGCGCTTGATTTCGCGGATGACGGCTTCGCCTTCGAAATATTTCAATTCGATGGAGAATGCGCGGAAACCTGCATCGTCAGTTGTTTCGGAATATCCGCGGATGAAACCTTCATCAGCCAACACGTCAAGGACGCGGCCGCGTAGATTTGACGCCGGAGTCATAACCGTGGAGCGGTTACGCATGATGGCGTTACGAATACGGGTGAGCATATCACCGAGTGGATCGGAAAAAGACATTGTGTTTCCTCCCTACCAGCTTGA
>CAZSKH010000161.1:0-6106 GCA_964607395.1 uncultured Algimonas sp. | reverse complement strand
GCGGCGACAATATACCTTCAAAGCCTGCTGTTCAGGAATCTTGGTGCCTTTTGCTGAGAGAACAACAAAGACACGGCAGCAAAAGAACGACATAAATTTCAAGGTCGCCAAGAGCGAAATTTTCACTTACTATAGTCTCTACGGCTTACATAAAAGAAAACTATCAAAGCCAAGTCAACTAGAGTTCAAATTCTCAATAGGTCAGAAAAATGAACGTCTCGATTGTTATACATCATAATCCTGATTGCGGGACATCTCGTAATGTATTGGCTCTTATTCGCGCTGCCGGATATGATCCGGTGGTGGTCAGCTATTTAGATGAAGGTTGGACACGTTCTCAACTTCTCGCCCTATTCGCTGCGGCGGGCCTAAAGCCGAGCGAGGCGCTACGTAAAACAAAGTCACCTGCAAAGGAATTGGGGTTACTGGAGGATGGAAATTCCGAAGCGCATATTTTGGCCTGTATGTTGGACCATCCAGTGCTCGTGAACCGTCCAATTGTTTGCACTCCAAAAGGAGTTAAACTTTGCCGGCCAAGCCAGTCTGTTCTTGATCTGTTGAATAACAAACCCGAAGGACCATTTCACAAAGAGGACGGCGAGCTTCTGATTGATGGGCACGGGCGGCTCTGCGTTTAGCAATCGCAGAATTCTTCCGTGATATAGGTCTTTGTTTTTGCGGAACTACGGCTTGAGAACATATGGGCACGCGAGCCTTGCTCTACAATTTCACCATCGCAGAGAAATACAACATGGTCTGAAATCCGTTTGGCTTGGGCCAGATTGTGCGTCACCATGATGACGGAAATTTCAGCGCCCAAAGTAATCACGAGATTTTCTATCGCGCGGGATGAAACCGGATCGATTGAAGCCGTAGGTTCGTCTAGTAAAAGCACGTCGGGTTTAAGGACCAAGGTGCGCGCTAAACACAAACGCTGTTGTTGCCCTAGTGACAAGGAGTCGGCCCGCTCTTCGAGCCTGTGATTTACCTCTTTCCAAATTGATGCGGACTTTAAGCCTGCCTCAACAATGTCACGCGCTTCCGTCTTTGAGAGCCCTAGGTGACGCAAACCCATACGCATATTATCAAAAATAGAGCATGGAAAGACACAGGGCTGCTGGAATACCATTCCTACCCGCTGACGTAGCTCCGTGACATCTGGATAACCGGTCAAGACATCCTTGCCCAAAACTTTCATGGAACCAGAAAAGGAGGCCTTTTCGGTCTCTTCGTTGATACGGTTGAGCCATCTCAATATTGTCGACTTACCTGCCCCAGACGGGCCAACCAAAGAGGTGACCCCTGTTTTAGGAAGCTTCAGATTTATATCTGATACGATGCAGTTTTTCCCATAATAGGCTGAAAACGATTCGAGATGAACGGCACTGGGCAAGACCTCAGCCGCATTTTTCGAATTGTCACTGACTAATGATAGGGCGGGACTGTTCTTCATTTCCGGCCTTGTCTTAGAAGTTTACTGCGAGCAAAAAGCGCCAAAAGGCTGAAACCACCAACAAGCAGTATCAAAATCAAACTCGCTCCCCATGCGTTTTGCAAAGCTTGCGGATTGGTTGATTGTTGGGCGAGCTCCAGAATATGCGTGGGCAGAGTGGAGACTGGCTCAACCAAGCTTCTGGGGACTGTAACGCCCGAAAATGCTGTCGCAATAAACATAATAGGCGCGGTCTCTCCGATTGCGCGCGCTAAGCCAATTAACGTTCCTGTGACAATCCCGTGCAGGCTCAGTGGCAACGTTACCCGTCTGATGATTTGAGACTTTTTAAGCCCCAATGCGGCGGCATTCTCATGATAAATTTTCGGGATGGCAGTCATCGCTTGATAGGTCGATAAGGTAACTGTCGGCAACATCATTATCGCCAATATCATCGAGCCCACAAACCAAGAGATGCCTGTATTCAAGACATTGACGAAGAATATAAGTCCGAAAATCCCGTAGGTAATCGAAGGTATCGCATTTAAGGTATAGAGGCTCTGTTCCAATAAATAGCCAGTACCTTTTTTTGTGTTGAAGGCATATTGGAACAATGAGGTCCCGATGGCCACAGGGACAACTAACAACGTTGCTACGAGCACCACTAAAAGGCTGCCCAACAGTTGATAAAATATGCCACCCGATCGTCCAAAGTCTTTGGCAGGGGTAAATAGGAACTCGAGACTTATCGCTCCCACGCCTTTGACGAAAATTGACCCCAATAAAAAAGTCAGTATTCCGGCGCAAAAGAGCAAAGAGAACCGTACGATAAACGCAAAGCACCGCTCTTTGGCATGTCTAATGTTGAACGTATTAGACATTCACGGCCTTTTTTCGAAATAGATACCGGGACAAGATTGTAAGCATGATCGAAATGCAAACGATGATGAGGCTCATGAAAACTAAAGCGCTGAAATGCACGGAACCGAATGCACTTTCAGGCACTTCGCGGCCGAGTTTGGAAGTAATGGTTTGTCCGGATGATAAGGGGTTTAGCAGCGGTCTCGGCAATCGGTCCAATGACCCAATAACCAACATTACAGCCATTGTTTCGCCCAAGGCGCGGCCCAAGGCCAATAGTCCCGCCCCCGCAATTCCTGTCTTGGCTTGCGGCAAAATGATTCTAAAGAAAACTTCATGGCGATATAATCCCAGAGACTTTGCATTCTCCCGAAATTTGACCGGAACTGCAGAAATGGCATCTTCAGTCAGTGTCAAAAACGTCGGCAGGATCATGATACCAAGCAATATACCTGCCGTTAAAATAACGCGTCCGGATTGCAGGTCAAATAGATCGGCAACCCAAATATTCAGATAGGCTACACCGATAAGGCCGTAAACGATAGACGGAATACCTGCGAGCAGTTCAAGAAACGATTTCAGCATTCGTCTCAATTTGGAGGATCTTGTCTCCGCGATATAAATTGCCGCGAGCAAACCAAGCGGAAAGGCGGCAGCCACAGCAATGATCATCACAAACAGAGAGCCGAACAACATCGGCAATATGCCAAATTGACCCTTGCCGGGGTTCCAATCTGTTCCAATGAGATTGGTATTTTCCGCCATTAATACTGGCAGACTTTGGGTAAACAGTGTCGCGATAATTGTCACCACAATCGCAAGCGACAAAACCCCACACAGCAAAGCATAAATCCATAAACCCGGCAGTTTTCTGACCCGTGGTAAGACTCGTGACGTAGCGAGGCTATTACTCAATTGGCAATCCCAATATAGCCTGACTCTTCGACAAATTTTTGCCCATTGGGTCCAAGCAGATAGGTAATAAATTGGGTCGCGGCGGGTTTTAGGTTATCGCGATGAACAACATTTAAATCTCGAACGAACGGATAAACACCCGCTCGGATATTCTCAATAGAGGACTCTACCGTCGTACCGTTCTGAAGGACGATGGCTAGGCCCCGTACGTCATCATTTAACCAAGCTACAGAAAGCATTCCAATCCCGGCATCACTTTGGACAAGTGCAGTCTGCTCTTCATTATTCGACCCCGTGACCAAATCAGCCCCAAGGGCTTCCGCTTTTGGATCGCCAAGCACCACATCCATAAAGACCTGACGGGTCCCTCGACTAATTTCCTTATCAATTACAAATATGTCTCGATCAGGACCGCCGACTTCGGACCAATTTTCTATGTCACCAGTATAGATTCCCGCGATTTGAGAAAGCGAAAGAGATGTTACGCCAGCTTCGTAAATTTCGGATGAAATGCTTGGCACGACCGCATCTCGTCCAATCGCAACCTCCGTGAAATTCAAACTTTTGAACGCTTCACGTTCACCTGGGGTAATGTTGCGGGACATCATTCCAATATCGCTTTGACCCTCAGCCAGCTGGTTGAACCCGCCGCCTGATCCGCCTGCATTGACGATGACCGAAATGCCAGTCTCTGCCGTAAATGCCTCAGCGGCTTTTGATACAGGCGGCAAGACCGTCGATGAGCCGGAGATGTGCACAGCTTCAGGTGCAGAACAGGCCGCCAATACAAACAACAAACACAGAAAACCGGGTCTTTTAAACATGGCAAAGACCTTCGCGGGCTAGCAACAGCTGCTTCCGGCGAAATCCGCAGTTTCTTCGGCTAACGTGCTAAAAATGTTAGGGGCTTTGCAATCCGGGAATTTGCCTAGGTGTGTTTTCCCTTCGCCAAGGACTTCGAAATACGGTGCGAAACGCGTATCTTTCAGCATTGCTAGCGTATTTCCGCATACAGGGAAAACGCGGCCAGCTTCGATTTCATGGTCTGTATCAAGTTTGAATACACGCTCCATGCCCGGAATACCGCCTTTGTAGATTACGGCTTGACCGTAATCTTCGCAACCAGCGTCCGCATTTCCGAGCTTCATGAGGCGAGCCGTCACTGACGCAAACTTAATCCCTTCGATTTTATCTTTCACTTTTTGATCTACGATAGAAAGAGGTCTGTGTTCAAAAACGCGGGGATCAGCGAACCCGGCACGTTTCGCGATTTCCAGATAATCATTCCAATACAACGCGCCAGACAGACACTCGCCATATAGCACTTCATCATCAATCAAATGCTGCGGGATACGACGGTCAGAATAAACATCCGCAAAGTAAACTTCGCCGCCATCTTTCAGTAAATCATAGGCAGATTGGAATACAGCTGGTTTATCAACGCAGAGATTGAAAACGCAGTTTGAAATAATTAAATCAAAACTACCTTTTTCCAGATCAAGCTCGTCCAATTTTTCCAGATAACCTTCCAGGAACCGAGTATTTGGCTTATCATAGCCAAATTTCTCCGCGTGCCAATCTTCATGTCTACGCGCAATTTCCAGCTGCTCCGGTGTCATATCAACGCCTGTAACATGGCCTTTCGAACCAACGAGTTTTGCCAAAGCGTAGACATCTCGTCCTGCGCCGCAGCCGAGGTCCAAGACTTTCAACCCCTCTAAACATTCCGGAATGGCGAGACCACAGCCATAGTAATGACCGGACACTTCGTCATGGATATCACTAAGCGCATTTCTGATTTGGAGCGTTGGGATTTCTAACGTCGAACAGGCGTCCGTCTTCAGATCACATGTACCCCCCAGAGTGTCTCCGTAATAATTTTTTACAACTTCATGCAACATTCGAAAATCTCTCTTTCGTAAAATTTATAAGATTTAGGCAGAACAACTCCCGCCTCCCAAAACACAAAACGTGGCGCAATAAGGATGATTGAGTGAGACAGATTTACGTGCTTCCTTAAGCGTGTGACCCATCTCAAAGCGTTCATCATATGCAATAAGCGTACAGGCCACAACGGCCGTTTTATCTGCGCCTTTACGCTTTACAACCATGCGACTGTTAGAACACATTTGATCGGAAGGAGACTTGTCCAAAATCCCCCAACAAGCATTTGTGATTTCCGGTGGATCATCTGTCTCCTTCATTTCAGGGAACAGAACCAAACGCGAAGTATCAGCCGGATCAATGCCGAGCTGAAAGTCATCTATGAGTTTAGCATAACCTGCGCGCGAGACATCTTCATCTTCGCCCCAGACTGTACGGCCCGCAAGATCAAGCTCAAACCCTTCCGTTGCTAACCAGCTGAGCCCGAGGGAAGCCGCCTCGAATGCACCGCGGCCGCGTTCCACATTGTGCAGCTCTTCTGAATAATGGTCCAGACTGACCCGAAAGCGTATTTGGCCGTTATATTTTTCTTGCAAGGCCTTAAGGCCGTTTTGAACACGCTTGCGCATGAGGGGTTTCATCGCATTTGTTAGGACGAGTGCGTTGTAACCTCGGCTAACTACAGCCTCAATTATCGGCACCATGTCCGGCGCGAGGAACGGTTCACCGCCCGTAAATCCAATTTCAACGCCCTCCTCTCCTGCAAGGGCCAACTCTTCCAGATACGGGATGACATCACCCACGGTGAGGTAGACAAGCCTGTCATTGGTCGGCGAACTCTCAATGTAGCAGTTCAAGCACTCGATATTACACAACGTCCCGGTATTGAACCAAAGCGTTTTGGTGCCTTGATACTTAACCCAAGCACGTGTTTCCCCCTTTGCGGTACGATGGGGATCAAAAAACTTATCTTTAGGTAGTGCTTTAAGGTTATTCATTTGGCTCAAACATTTT
>CAZSKH010000160.1:0-6145 GCA_964607395.1 uncultured Algimonas sp. | reverse complement strand
TTGACGTGCCTGATAGCCCTACAAGACCGGCGGATGCTGTGGCCATTGAGACCGTCCCCCCGCAGTTTTTTAATGCCGAGGGTAAAAGCCTGCCTATGGCATCGCAATGGTGGTCGGGTTTTAACGATCCCATCCTCACAAAGCTCATAGAAACATCAATGCTACAAAATCGCGACCTTGATGTAGCTCAGTCTAATATTCAAATTGCTCAAGCAGGACTTGCCAGACAGCGGCTGGAGACAAGCTATTCTACAGGTAGCAATCTGGGGCTTAATATTGGACGTGCCGCCGCTCCAAATCGGGACGTAACTGCGACGGTCTCAGCGGGCCTTGGCGCGAGCTGGGAATATGATGCTTTTGACCGCATCGCTTCAGCTATCAAGGCATCAGAACTAAACGTAGAAGCCGCAGAGCAAGCGAAACGCGATATCGCCGTGATTGTCAGTAGCGAAACCGCGCTGGCATTTGTCGATCTTCGCGGTACGCAAAAACGGCTACAGGTCGCGCGTGACAATGCCGAGACGCAAGCGCAGAGCTTGGCCTTGCTTAACGAGCTCTTAGATAACGGCCGCGCGACGGCTCTGGATGTTAACCGCGCAGACGCGCAATATCGAACAACGCTGGCCCAATTACCAACTTTTCAAGCCGTTATAGACGGTGCGCTCAGCCGTTTGGCTGTATTGACGGGCGGGTCTGCAAGTCAGCCAGATGAGATTATTGCGGATTTACGGGCGACTGCGCGGCCTATTCCGTCGCTGAACTCCGCCATCGCGTTAGGCTCGCCAGAAGACCTAATCCGTCGCCGTCCAGACATAAGGGCAGCTGAGACTGAGATTGCGCGCCGACTCGCATTGGGAGAGGTCGATCGTGCGCGCCTGTTTCCAACGATCACGTTGGGCGCAGACCTGTCCACCCTTTTCGGCGGAGGCAATCGTCTTGATCAGCTCTCGAGCTTTGGTTTCGGAATTGGCCCGGCAATCCAATGGGAAGGGCCTGACTTGCGCCGCGTCCGTGCCGATATCGATATATCGGATGCGCAGACAGAGAGGGCATATAAAGTCTATGAACAGACCGTTTTACAAGCTCTATCGGATGTAGAAATCGCACTGGCGAATTTGGTCAATGAACGCCAACGCCTTGCGGATCTGGAACGCGCCGTCATATCTGCTCGCGATGCCGTAGAATTAGCTCAGCTTCGTTTTGATGAGGGCGTCGACGACTTTCTGGACGTTTTGGACGCCCAAAGAACGCTTCTTGATGCCGAAGACAGACTCGCGCAAAACGAAGTTCAGA
Source organism: uncultured Algimonas sp. (assembly GCA_964607395.1). Taxonomy (GTDB): domain Bacteria; phylum Pseudomonadota; class Alphaproteobacteria; order Caulobacterales; family Maricaulaceae; genus Litorimonas. The sequence goes on along the minus strand of CAZSKH010000160.1, from coordinate 4,852 downwards.
CAACTCGACTGGCAATCCTCACGTATAGAGAGTTGGGCGGAACTTAGTTTCCGATGATTTTGTAGGCTTCGCATCGCGGGGTCAGAAAGACAAACTATGACTTATAGAGTTTATGTGGGTATTTTCGTATTAATCGCCGCTATGGGTCTGTCGCATATTGCCAATGCGCAGCGCGGCCCGGCCAGTGTCTTTGTGGAGCCTGTTGCCGAGCGCGAGTTTGCTGTACGCATTGAGGCTCTCGGCACGCTTGAGCCTAAAGAGGTGGTCGACCTCACGCTTAATACAGCCGACCGTGTGCAATCACTCTATTTTGATGACGGGCAGCGCGTGCGCAAAGGCAAAACGCTTCTTTCGCTGGCTCAACGTGAACAGATTGCGCTGACGGAAGCGGCTGACGCGACAGCTTCGGAAGCGGCGCAACAGTTGGAGCGAATTGAACGCCTTGCGGCGCGCAAGGCGGTATCTCAGGCAGAACTGGATGAAGCGAAACGGAATGTAAATGCAGCTAATGCGCAATTACGCGCTGTCCAATCCCGACAGAAAGACAGGGTTTTGGTCGCACCTTTCGACGGCGTACTTGGTTTTCGACAGGTCAGTGTTGGCTCCTACATCCGTCCAGGAGATACTGTCGCGCGGTTGATTGACGACAGCGAAATGAATTTAGAATTTGCCGTGCCGTCGACATTCTTGCGATCGCTTGCGCCTGGAACCAAGGTTGTTGCACGGACGGATGATCTTCCCGGAATGGATTTTACCGGCGAAATCGCGACAGTTGATAATGCCATTGATCCAGTATCGCGCTCTATTAAGGTTCGAGCCACACTTCCTAATCCTGATCAGATTTTGATCTCTGGCATGTTCATGGAGGTTGTTCTGACGGCAAACCCTCGGACGAGCCTCGCCATACCGGAAGAAGCGGTACAGCCCGTCGGACCAAAGACTTTCGTCTTCAAAGTCGAAGAGACTGAAGGGACGCTTTCGGCCACACGAGCAGAGGTCAAACTCGGCGCATTGGAGAACGGGTTTATCGAGGTCGTCTCCGGATTGAATGTATCTGATATAGTTATCACGGAGGGCGTGATCCGTGTGCGCGACGGAAGCGACGTCAAAATCGAAAACAAGTCCATGCTGAAACCATCGAGCCAAAAAACTGAAGCGTCTGAAGGTGGCCATACGGAAGGCTTTGGCACTTCAGCCGCCAGAAATCGATAGGGCTTAACGCCATGATCCTTTCGGATATATCTGTCAAACGCCCGGTCTTTGCATCGGTCATCTCGCTCATTCTGGTGATCTTCGGGGTCATCGCCTTTGATAGGCTTTCATTGCGGGAATACCCGGATATTGATGCGCCCATCGTGTCTATTGACACGCGCTACCCCGGCGCCTCGGCCTCTATTGTCGAAACGCGGATTACGCAAATTATCGAAGACCGAATTGCGGGTGTTGAAGGCATTCGTTTTATGAATTCAACCAGTTCTGACGGACGCTCCCGCATCAGCATTGAATTTGGGATCGACCAAGATATCGACGCCGCAGCAAATGATATTCGGGACCGTATTTCAGGCGTGCTCGATAATCTTCCCGAAGAAGCGGAACCGCCGGAAGTCGAAAAAGCTGATAGTAATGATGATGTCATTATGTGGTTGAATCTGGCTGGCGAGAATATGACCGTTCCGGAGCTGTCAGATTATGCCGAACGCTATCTCGTCGACAGATTTTCAGCGGTGGATGGCGTGGCCCGTGTGCGGGTCGGCGGGTCACGGAATTACGCTTTACGGGTTTGGATTGACCGCCGAAAACTTGCGGCTCGGAATTTGACAGTCGCAGATATTGAAAATGCTTTACGAAGTGAAAATATCGAAGCCCCTGCGGGCACTCTGGAGTCTAAGAAACGCATATATACACTCCGCCTAAACCGCGCATTCCGCAGCGCAGAACAGTTTGCCGGTCTCGTTATTGCAGAGGGCGATGGAGATTACTTAGTCCGCCTCGGTGATGTCGCACGTGTTGAGCGCGGTACAGAGGAAGATCGAAATATGTTCCGCGGCAATGGCGTCCCCATGGTTGGACTGGGCGTTGTCAAACAATCTACAGCCAACACGGTTGAGGTCGCAGAAGGTGCGCGTGCGCTCGCGGATCGCTTGAACGAAACATTGCCTGATGGACTGTCCATTGAGCGCAGCTTTGACAGCTCGGTCTTTATTTCGGCGTCGATAAAAGAAGTTTACACCACACTCGCAATTGCTGTGGGTCTTGTGACCCTCGTTATATTCCTATTTCTTGGCAGCCTGCGGGCAACCATCATTCCTGCGATCACCGTCCCGATTTCACTGACCGCAACATTTATCATGTTGTTCGCGCTAGGCCTCTCTATCAACCTGCTAACCTTATTGGCCCTTGTTCTCGCTATTGGTCTGGTCGTCGATGACGCGATTGTTGTGCTGGAAAATATTGTCCGGCGTATCAATGAATATGGGGAAACGCCGCTTGTGGCCGCCTATCGCGGGACGCGCCAAGTGGGTTTCGCTGTCGTCGCAACAACCTTAGTTTTGATTGCAGTATTTATTCCGATTACTTTTTTGGAAGGCGATGTCGGAAGACTGTTTAGGGAATTTGCTCTTACGATTGCCTCCGCCGTTCTATTCTCCAGCCTTTTAGCGCTGACCCTAACGCCCATGCTGGCCTCAAAACTCATCAAGATGAAGAACCGAGATAAGACAACGATTTTATCCGCGATTCCCAAAGCAGTTGACGGTGTCTTTAGCAAGGTCCTAGTGGGATATGGCTGGATTATTGATCGCCTTTTAAAGCGACCCATTCTGGTGGCTCTCGTCCTTTTCGGACTGCTGGGCGGCGCAGTTTATGGCGTGAATAATATTCAACAGGAATATGTCCCCACTGAAGATCGCGGTGGTTTCTTCGTCGCCGTTCGCGGTCCTGAAGGTGCCTCTTACGCCTATATGGAACGCTATATGGACGAAATTGAACGACGGCTTCTACCGTATACAGAAAGCCAAAATGGTAAGCCGGAAGAAATGACGCGGCTCCTGATCCGCGCGCCCGGGTTTGGCGGAAATTCTTATAATGGCGGTTTTGTGATTGTTGTTCTCAACGATTGGAGCCAGCGCCGCCCTGCAGATGAGATCATTGGAGAGGTCAATGGAAAGCTCTCCGACCTCCCTGGTATCCGCGCCTTTGCCCGTATGCGCCAGGGTCTTGGCGGCGGTACAGGTAAACCCGTTCAATTTGTATTGGGCGGTCCATCTTACGAAGTCCTGACCGAGTGGCGGGATACGTTTGTAGAAGCCTTGGAAGTGGATAATCCGGGTCTTGTTGATATTGATTGGGATTATAAAGAAACCCAGCCACAATATCGGATTGAAATTAATTACACTCGCGCTGCTGATCTGGGCGTCACCGTGGATGATATTGGACGCACATTGCAGACGATGTTGGGCGGACGCCGGGTGACGACCTTCATTGATAAGGGCGAAGAATATGACATCATTTTGGAAGGTCTGCGTAACGAGCAGAACAATCCGAATGATGTTTCTAATATTTACGTGCGCTCCGACCGCTCAGGAATGCTCATACCGCTTTCAAATTTGGTAAGTATAGCTCCGAGTGCAGATAGCGCATCGCTTAATCGCTATAACCGCGTCCGGGCCATCACGATTGAGGCTGGACTTGCCGAGGGTGCCACGCTTGGAGATGTCTTGGACGCTATGCAAGCCAAAGCGCGAGAGGTTCTCCCGCAAGAGGCTTCGATTGATTTTAAAGGTCAATCCCTTGATTTCAAAACATCGGGAAGCTCTATTATTTTTGTCTTTGCAACCGGTCTTGTGATTGTTTTCCTTGTTCTGGCGGCGCAATTTGAAAGCTATCGTCACCCAATTATTATTATTTTAACAGTTCCTGCGACTGTCGCAGGCGGTTTATTTGGGCTCTGGCTCACTGGAAACTCGCTTAATATTTACACGCAAATCGGGCTCATCATGCTCATCGGATTAGCGGCGAAAAACGGTATTCTGATCGTCGAATTTGCCAATCAATTGCGCGATGAAGGCATGGGATTTGACGAAGCTATAAAGACGTCAGCGATGACGCGTTTCCGTCCAATTGTGATGACCGGTTTGACGACAGCTGCTGGTGCAGTGCCGCTTCTCATATCCAGCGGTGCAGGCGCAGAGACCCGCGCCGCAATAGGTGTTGTTATCCTATTCGGGGTCATTGCAGCGGCTGTGGTCTGTGTATTGTTTGTCCCGACGGCCTACGCGCTCATCGCGCGAGGGTCAGGCTCTGCGCAAGATGTTGCCCGGCGTCTCGAAACGGAGGCCCAAGATAGGCCGGATGCAGAAACATCGGGAGCAAATGCTCCTATGCCAGCGCCTGCGGAGTAGTATTTTCGAAGACATAGATGCCTAAACAGCTAAGCTCAATCCAACAGCTATAGTCCGCTGTGCCCCCCTTGCTGAAGTCACCGCCCAATGCCTCTTGAGCGACCAGTATCCCAATCAATACCGCCGCCGCCAAGCACACGGCCTTTGATACGCTTGCCCCACTTCTGCGCGTGATGACTTTCCCACGGCACTAGGTAGAAGGCTCGCTGCGTCTCAATCATGGCGTGAGGGCCGTGAGGAAGTTCGTATTTTTGAGCGACCGTGCCTTCAATCAATCGTCCCGCTTGCTGTGCAATGTGGGCTTTGCCTGTCATGCTCTCTAGCTTCTCGGTTGCGGCATTGAACCCTTCCGCCTCTAAGGCTTTCATATAGCCGCGCTTGTAGATGATGGAGATCTCCCGCGCGCATCAATATTGACCTGCCCCTATGAGGTTGTCCGCCTTTTAAGTTAG
>CAZSKH010000159.1:0-6155 GCA_964607395.1 uncultured Algimonas sp. | reverse complement strand
GATTGCCTAAAGTAGATTGGATGAGACTCAGATCCGTGTCAGCAAAACGCTCGAATAGATCCTGTAAATCGGCAGTTGGATTAACACCGGGAGCCGCTCCCGCAAGTGAATCTGTCTCAGTCCTAGAGTCTATCTGCGGCGCAGCGCTTCGCGAGGCTAAAAACCTCACCAGCGCATCATTTTGATCGGTTTCTGCTGCGGGTCCGCGTCCCGTCAACAGGGCATCCATTTGCGCGTGATAGGCCGCATTCTCATAACCTGAGGAACGCAGTAGATCACGCGTCACATCTGCGGCGCTTATTTCTCCGCGCAGCGCATGACAGGCTGCTCGCAGCCGTGCCCATTCGGGCAGCCCGCGTTCAGTTGTGACCGTGTCGGAAATCTCGCAAGCGCGTTGCCAGTCTCCTTTGGAAAGCGCTAAATCAACTTGCGATAAGGGCGCACGTGCCAAATCCGGATTGCGGGCGAGGAACCCGTCTAATGTGGCTCTATCCCCGGACTGGCCGGACTCAATTGCCAAGACAGCTTGTAGCCGCGCCGCCTCATAAGCTTGTGCTCCGGTAGAGGTTTCGGCGCGCGGTGGGACTCCGCCAGATAAGATAACAGTTCGCACCATGTTTCGGATAATTGGGTCTTGGCTTTTTAGGGGCGCGCTGGAGAGGAGCTTAGCGGCCCATTCCGCAGAGGTGCCCTGCCAGAGGTTGGTTGCCAATGCGCCGTCCTGCAAGACGCCCGCATCAAAATCTTGTGCCGCGCCGAGGCTTTCTGATTCAATCTGCGTGGGTGCGGACAGGCCATAATCTTGCGCAAAGCTGTTCGCCGGCAGAACACAAATGGCGGCGCTGAGGAGGAGGTACTTCATAGCTGGGGGCTCACATCAATAGTTTTCACGTCCGTTGGGGCTTTGCTATCCGAGGCACCCGAGAGAGACCAAATAAACAGGCCAATCAGTAAGATGATCAGCGCGCCGCCAATAATTCCAATCTTCTTCATATCATCCTCGTTTTCACGTTAGTCTTTTTCACTTTAGGCTTTTTCATTTCAGTTTTGACACATCCCTTATCACTTTGGGGCGTTTACACTGGGTTAACCACTCGGTTAACGCCTAGGTTTCGGCTCATCTTGTGCCTTATTGGTTGAGATATTCGTAGATTGCGACCATATTGCGGTCCAAGACACGCAATCGCCAACTGAAAACTCAGTCGCGACTTGCCTCAAACGGATGAAAGCGCGCTCATGCCGCTGAAAATAGAGAAACCCATTGCCCTTGTCGGCCTAATGGGAGTCGGTAAAACGACAGTCGGGCGGCGGCTGGCCAAACGGCTTGGCCGGACGTTTGATGATAGCGATGACGCGATTGAGCTGGCGTCGGGCCGAACCGTGGCGGGATATTTCCGGGACCACGGCGAAGCCGATTTTCGAGACGGTGAGTTCCGCGTTATCAAACGACTGCTGACAGAAGACCCGCCGCTTATTCTGGCAACGGGCGGAGGCGCATTTATTCACCCGCCAACGCGAGCGCTTCTGCGAGAACAAGCCATCGTTGTCTGGCTCAAAGGCGATCTGGATACGCTGGTGGAACGGGTGTCGCGCAATGATAAACGCCCGCTTTTGCGAGGTGTTGATAAGCGCGAGAAAATGCGAGAGCTGATGGACATCCGTCATCCCATTTATGCGCAGGCCCACATTAAGGTCAAAATCGCGCGCGGCCCGCATTTGCGCACGGTCAACCGAGTTATGCGCGCCCTGAAATCTTTCGAAGAGTCGCCCCGTGAAACCGAATAAGCCATCACAAACCCTCACCGTTGGGCTTGGCGAGCGGAGCTACGATATTCACATTGGGCCAAAGCAGCTCTCGCAATTGGGAGTGTTGATTGCGCCCTTGGCGACGACCAAACGTGTGGCCGTTGTGACCGATGAAACCGTTCATGGTTTACACGGCGAAACATTAGCGGCGGCCTTGTCCGATTACCGCGTGCATATGATTATCCGCCCAGCCGGAGAGTCGCAAAAATCCATGGTTAATCTCGAAGAGATTTTGGAGAGCTTGTTTCGGGCAGGGTTTGATCGGTCCGATTTGCTGATTGCATTTGGCGGCGGCGTCATTGGCGATCTAGCCGGGTTCGCGGCATCTATTTACAAACGCGGCATGCCTTTCGTTCAGGTGCCGACGACATTGCTGTCTCAAGTCGATAGTTCCGTTGGCGGGAAGACAGCGATTAATAATCAATTCGGCAAAAACCTTGTCGGCGCATTTTATCAACCGCGCGCCGTTATCACGGATACAGACCTGCTTTCCACTTTGCCGGCGCGTGAATTAAAAGCTGGATATGCGGAAGTCCTGAAATATGGGCTCCTTGGTGATGCGGGTTTTTTCGAAGAGCTGGATGCGGGTTTAGGCGCAGATATTTTAGCCTTGAACCCCGAAGCTTTGTCCCGCGCGATTTATGTGTCTTGTGAGACCAAAGCTAAGATCGTCGCGCAGGACGAACGCGAATCCGGCGTGCGGGCCTTGCTGAATTTGGGCCACACATTTGGCCATGCGCTGGAGCTAGAGGCCGGATATGACGGTGACTTGCTGCACGGCGAAGCTGTCAGTGCGGGTATGGAGATGGCGTTTAAATTCGCGGCAGATCAGGGTCTATGCAAACCAACCTGCGCGACGCGCGTGACCCAGCATTTGGCGGCGACCGCCATGCCGCGCCTTGCGGATATGGCGCATTTAATGTCCGACCCCGACGCGCTTTTGCGGCATATGGGGCAGGATAAGAAAAATGAAGGCGGGCATCTCACCCTGATCCTGCCGCGCGCCATTGGCGACACATATGTAGAAAAACGCGCAAATCGCGCCGCCGTTCTCGGCTTTTTAACGCAATTAAGGGATGAAGCCGCATGAGCGCGTTTCTTGAAACTCAAAACCTCATTTTGGCTGGCGTCATTCTGGCGTTGTTGGTCTTCTCCAGTTTCTTCTCCTCCAGTGAGACAGCGCTAACGGCCGCCTCGCGTGTGCGTATGCATGCAGCAGAGAAAGACGGGGACCGCCGCGCGAGCATTGTGCAGCGCCTGATGAATATGCGCGAGCGTCTGCTGGGCGGGATATTGCTGGGCAATAATCTCGTCAATATTTTGGCCTCTGTTCTGACAACGGCGCTTTTCACCAATGTCTTTGGCGCGAGCAAAACGGCGCTGGCGCTGGCGACGGTTGTCATGACGGCTTTGATCCTGATCTTCGCCGAGGTCCTGCCCAAAACTTATGCGATTTCGCAACCGGACAAATGGGCCTTGGTCGTTGCGCGTCCGATTAACCTCATCGTGAAATTGCTCAGCCCCATTGTCTCTGTTGTTCAGGTCATAGTGAACGGCGTTTTGCGTCTCTTTGGTGTCGACACAAATGCCAGCGCATGGACGGCCGCCGATGAAATTAAAGGCGCGGTCGATTTGCATCTGCAAGAGGGCGGCGTGGCGAAACGCGCGCGGGACCAGATTTACGGCGTGTTGGAAATTGGCGAGCTGTCCATCGAAGAGGTCATGACCCACCGCAAAAATATTGCAATGATCGATGCCGATGATGCGCCGGAGCAAATCATCAAACAGGCCATCGCCAGCGGGCATTCCCGCATTCCGGTCTTCCGCGAAGACCCTGATAATATTATCGGCGTTCTTCACATGAAGGACCTGTTGAAAGCCGTCGTTAAGTTAAATGGCGGCGTGGATACGCTGGATGTCAAAAAAGTCTCTCGTGATCCGTGGTTCGTGCCAGAGACGACAAGCGCCGTGAAACAGCTGCGCGCGTTCCAGCAAAAGCGGGAGCATTTTGCGCTCGTCGTGGATGAATATGGCTCGCTCATGGGCGTGATCTCGCTGGAGGATATTCTGGAAGAAATCGTCGGCGATATCCAAGATGAATATGACGAAGAACTCGCGGGCGTAACGCGCCTCAAAGAAGGCGGCGCGGTGGTTCGCGGCGATGTGGCCATTCGCGATTTGAACCGCGCGATGGATTGGAAACTCCCCGATGATGAAGGCCCCGTGACGATTGCCGGTTTGGTTATTCACGAAAGCCAGACCATCCCCAATCAGGGTCAGGTCTTTGCCTATCACGGCTATCGTTTTGAAATTTTAGCCAAGCAGCGCAATCAATTGCAAAGCCTGAAAGTTCAGAAAACCTTTGAGCCGGACCAGCGCTCGGAACGCGATTAATCCTGTCTATAGCCGCCCGAGGTCAAGCGGCCCGAGCTGCCCGCTGCGGGCCTGTCCCGATATCACCCAAGCCACGAAATGTTCGCAATTTCGGGTCAGCACGCCATAGCGCTGGCCGATTTTCCCGCGAGCCCGTACGACGAGCTGTGTGCCTGATAGCTTTGAGCCATGCGGGATTGTGCGGATGGGTTTTCCGCGCGCGAAGAGTTTTTCTGAGGTTTCCAAAACCTGTCCATAGCGGCGCGAGGCATGAATGACCGTTCCATATCCGGTGGCAATTCCGACATGGCGGATGACGCCATACGCATCGGTTTCTAATATCGTCCCCGCCGGGTGAATCTTGGCGACGCGTTCATAATCAAATCGGCTCATGACATATATATAGGGACAAAGCGCCCAAACGCAAAATGGCCGCCAATGGCCCGCCAGAATATTTTTCCCGACTCGGGCGCAATTTTGTGGCAGGGTCATCAGGATACTCGGGGGAGGATTATAAAATGGACTTTGAACTCGCATTTTCTTTGGTAAATGCCAGCGTGATGCCGGCCTGGATTTTACTCATTGTGTTTCCGCATTGGGCGATCACGAAAAAGCTTGTGCATTCCATGGTCTATCCTTTGGTTTTGGGACTGGTCTATGCGGCCGGATTGGGTTTTTCGATCTTTGGCGGGATGGGCGCAGAAGGCGGCGGGTTTACGACCATCGTGGCCGTGCGGGCGTTGTTTTCGACGGATATCGGCATTCTTGTGGGCTGGACGCATTACCTTGTGTTTGACCTCTTTGTTGGCGCTTGGGAGGCACGGGACGCGCGCCGCCGCCGGTTCAATCATTGGCTTCTTATTCCGTGTTTGCTTTTTACTTTCATCTTCGGCCCGGTCGGCCTGTTGCTTTACGTGATATTGCGGCGCGTCACGAAAAAAGGCGGCTGGAGCCTGCGCGAGGCATGAGCTTACGCTTGCAGCCGCTACTTTCGTTTTGGCGTCTGCTGTTGTTTCGTTTTGGGCAATTAGGACTGCCCGCGTGGTCGGCCTCCGCGACGGAGTACCGAAAATAGTTAGTTTGTTTTACGCAAAGACCATGAGCATTTCACTGACGTGAATTGCTCGGACCACGCGGCAACAGTTTTTGATACGCCGGGCGGGGGTCCCGCAGTTCTGCCTTCCGGTCATGCAAGCCGTGAAGTCGTCTGACCCGGTGAAGGTCGCGTGACTCGCCGACATAAGACGTTTCCTACCATCTTATGCCAACCCCATTGTTTCCAATGGTCACGACAGCCCCGGTTTAAGACAAAGCGGTCGTCTCTCAGCGTAAAAGGCCCGGCACAGTCCAGCCTCTCACAGCCGAATGCTCAACCCTGCCGTCTCTCAAACCAGCAAGCGAGGCCTCGCCTGTCCCGTGTTTGAAAGAACGAGTTAAATATGCGGGATAAAACCCAAAGTGAGGATTTTGTTTTTTGAGTATTTTATAAGCGATTGAAACGAAGGGGTATTTAGGCGCGGCATCCCAGTTTCAAATGCGGATATAGGTCTAGTTTTGAGCTGGAGCCATTATTTTCGTTATGGAGATGACATAAATGACGGCGAGAAACCCTCATCATATATGTCTATACGTGTCATCCCGCACGCAGCGTAGCGAAGATGCGGGACCTATCGGATGTTAAATGAACTTGCGTCTACAGACGATAGGTCCCGCATCTGCGGGCTTTGCCCTTGTGCGGGATGACAACGAAGACACCGTTTCCAACCCGCATATATGCCTGAATAGGCAATCCTCCTGCCGCGTAGCGCCTCATTGATCCTTCCAGAATTTTTCAGGGGATCAATCAACGGCTATGCCGTTCGGTTTACCACCTCAGTGTTCTGTAAGGTTGGAATGCAAAAAGGCTCTGAGCGCTAAACCAAGGTAAAGCAGCATCAGAGCCATAAAGTTCGTAACGTCGGCGGACGCGAAGCGCC
>CAZSKH010000158.1:0-6157 GCA_964607395.1 uncultured Algimonas sp. | reverse complement strand
GGAGGAGAGTTCTATTCTACGCCCTCTCTGTTTTCTCCGCGCCATACCAATCCACATCACGGGTCAGATACATGGTCGCGGCAATCGCCGTGAAACTGGCCAGTGCGCCAACCATCAAGGCAAAATCTTCCATCCGCATCAAGACAAACAAGAGGCCGTAGACAATAGCAAACACACTGCCCGCTTTCCAAATATAGGACCGCCCGCCAAAGACAGCGCCTGCATATCCTGCTGTTACAATAATTGTAAGCAGCGCCGCAATCGCGAAGGCGGGAACAAACCCAATCCGTTCGGCGAAGGCCAAGAGGAGCAGATAGAAAATCGCCTGCGCCAAGCCGATCAAAATATATTGCGCCGGATGGACAGGCGTGCCGACCATGATTTCAAATAAGAAATAGGCGAGGAAGACCAAGCCAATAAACATCACCGAATATTTCAGCGCGCGGTTCACCGTTTGATAGGGATTATCCATGTTCACAAATTTCACCCGAACCATATTGGAAGTCAGGCCGCGCATGACGTCTTCGGCGCGCCCCTGCCCGCGAATACCTCGCGACAGATATGGCATGGACCAACTCGCGGTGAATCCGTCCTCGGTGATCTCGCGCTCGGTCGGGGTAAACTCGCCCTGAAATCCCGGATCGGGCCAATTCGATGACAAGCTCACCTGCGTAGATTTTGCGAAAGGCGGGATAGAGAGGTTCTGCGCGCCGGATAGATGTAGGTCCGCTGAGACGGACACATCCCCGCTCTCCGTAAAGAACGGAACGGCCGAGACAGAGAGCCATTGACCGAAACGTGGCAAGGCTTGGTGCTGCCGGGCCGGAATTGAGGGTTTGGCAATAAACCGAATACCGTCCGAATTTTGACCATATACCGGGGGGATATGTGCCTGCTCTTGGCCTTGCTCCTCTGCGGGCTCAAACTGGGCCAGCTTACCATTTGTGCCGCGCAGTTGGATGTCCTGTTTCAAGCCCCGCACGTCAGACAGCGAAATCAAGAACCGCGCCTCCTGTCGCTTCAAGGTTACGCCTGCCTTTTCGAGCTGGTTCAAAGGATCGATAAAATTCGCGCTCAATACACCCGTCGCAGAATAAACGGGAACCTTATAGAGAGATTGAGTTTTCGTCTCGACTTTGACGGAATTAAACACCGCCTTCCCGCTATCGGGATAAAGGATGTAATGTCCCGTCTGTATCGTTCCGTCCGAAAGTTTGGTTTCATAAGGAACAGACAAGATAGGCCCGATGACAGTCTGTTGACCGCCATACCGTTGACTGACCTGCTGCGTTACCTCTTCAGCAGCGGTTGAGCGCTCATAGCTAATCGCGCCGATAAACATGGCGGGTATCGCCATTAACAGGACGAGCCCGCAAATCAGGATGAGTTTTAATCCTGCCGACCGGCGCAGGCCCGGCATAGATGTGGAACGAATGGGATCAGGGGACATGACGGTCTTTCAAAAATTGAAAGATGTGACTGGCGTGTGATTACGTCAAAACTGGGCGATGATAAGGGCCGTATTTGGGCTATTTCGCGGCCCTATTTTACTAAATTACGCTTTGCTAAATTACTCAGCGGCTGCCAGAAGTTGCGTTTGAAAATCTGGAACCATCACTTCGTAATTTGGCACAGAGGCAACAGGCTTACCGAAATCAGTGAACAGAAATTCCAAATCCTCAGACTTGCAATCCAGAACATCAGATACGTCAGAGAGAATTTTGCGGCGCATAATCATATTTGCAGACGTTGCGGCGCGCAGGCCAGACATGACAAAGTCAGCCTCATCAGGACTTTTGGAAACGTGCCCGGGACGGGACATGTGCGTGGCTATCAGTTCTAAAAGCTTTCTGGATAGGTTCATTGTGTCCTCTTGCGACCTCATAGTATGGGGCGGTCGGGTCGCTTCCCCTTCTTGGAACCACATTTTTGACAAAAGTGGAAGTTAAAACTTAATTAATGCAGTCATTTGGTCGACCGGGAACAAACCTTCATCAGACTATGCTCCGAAAACCCGCCTCAAAATGTCTGATGTGCGTTTTGCCGGATTGGCTCGGATCGCTTTTTCCTCTTCACCGATGAAATGGAACACACCGCGCAGCCCGTAATCCACACCGTGCGCAATCAAATCCGTTCGCGCTTCATTGCCCAAATTTGGCCCAAAGGGCACGGATTTCAATTGTGAGGACACGTCATCAACTAAGCGCAAAGCGCCGGTTTGATTCAGGGCATTTGCCATGATGGGTTCAAAGAGTTGACCCAGACGCGTCGTCGTACGCGCCTGTAAATATTCGGTGGCGGCCGTGTCGGGGCCGCGTAAAATATCGAAAGCATCCGTAATTGTGAGTCCACGCACAGCGTCTAAGAAAATATCTTTCGCGACCGGCGCGGCTTTCTCGGCCCCGTGGTTCAGTTGTTCTTGCAGCTCGACCAACAAACCATCTGCGCCAATCGGTTTTAGGACAGACTGGACGTCCCGCAAAACCTTGGGGAGTGGAATTCGTATTAAATCATTTCCCAGAAATCCGTTCAAAACGCCGACATTGGACAGGGCATTCCCCACGCCATTGTCCAAGGCTGCCTTGAGGCCAAGTGCAACTTCACCGGCGGTTAAAGCGCCGCCCAGACCACCAAGTCCATCCAAGATTGTCGGGTCAAAGGTCTCACAGGCCGCCAATGGCGTGGACGCCAAACCCAAAAGCACGATACGTCTGTCCATAATGGTCTCCAAATTCAGTGTTTAGCCAGACCGATCTGCAAAGTTAGGAGCTCGCTTTTCCAGGAAAGCCCGAACCCCTTCTTCGCAATCCGCGCCCACGAATGCCTCGTTAAGATAGCGGCTCTCAGCTATATGGGACATGAACGCCGCATTCTCTAAGACGCCGTACCCCATCATAGAGTCGCGCAGCAGGCGTTTATTATTCGCCGTAGACGTCGGAGAGCAGTTCTTTGCGATGTCTCTGGCGACTTCTAAGGTCCGGTTAAGCACGGCGTCTGGTGGATGAATTTCGCTGACATAGCCCGCACGGTACATTTCATCCGGGGAGATTATATCCGCCTTTAGAATCCATTCATTGGCTTTCGCCCACCCCACAAGTCTTGGAAGAAACCAGCTCGCTGCGCCGTCAAAGACAATGCCGCGTCGGGCAAATGGAAAAGCCCATTTTGTTTTTTCCGAGCAAATTCGAATATCCATCGCCATGGTCATGGTCGCGCCTATTCCAACGGCATGTCCATTAATCGCGCCAATGATTGGTGTATCGATTTTGAACATATCAAGCACCAACTCCCCGCCCGCATCGCGGACGACGCCTTCATGAACGGACGGTTCTTGGGATAGCCCAGCAGAGCCAAAGCCATCGGAAATATCGGCGCCCGCACAAAAGGCTCGCCCGGCCCCCGTCACGACGATAATACGAATGGTCGGGTCTGCATCCAGTTCGGCATAGGCCCGCTGGAGCTCGCGAAACATCACCGTGTTGAAGCTGTTCATGGCCTCTGGTCGGTTGAGTGTCAGGATTGCAACAGACGAATTGTCCGTGTCGCGGCTGAGAAGAAGTGTAGAATATTCGGTCATGACACAACGCTATAGGAGTTACCGCAGCGATGCAAAGACGATCAAATATGGGCCGCAGCCTCTCCAATCGCGCGGTGGAGGTCTGATTGTCCGGCAGGCTTTACAAGATAATTCGCAACCTCCAAGTCAATAAAGGCTTTTCGGACGATGTTATCATTTACCGAAGACAACACGATTATCTGCAAATATTTAAATTTAGGGTGTCGGCGCAGACTCCCGAGTAATTTCAATCCATCAATTTTCGGCATCTGATAATCCAGCAGTAGAAGATTGTAAGGACGCCGCGCATTTACGGCCCTGGACAGTGCCACAACGGCGGCTTCTGCAGACTCAACTCTATCCAAAGATAGTGACAACTCACCAACTTGGGCTTCCAAAATGTCTAGATTTAAGGGAATGTCGTCGACAGCTAAAATTCTCAATTCAGATAGTTTTGATAGATCAAGCGGTGCGGGCGCCAGCTTAGGTGACATATCAATTATCGGAAGCGAAACAGAAAAATCGAAAGACGACCCTTCCCACTCTTCAGATTTGGCGGTCAGTGTTCCGCCCATCACCTCGGCAAGCTCTCGTGAGATTGCGAGTCCGAGTCCAGTTCCGCCATATATTCGTGTCGTAGATCCATCCGCCTGCTGGAATTTTTCGAAAATCTTCACCAGTTTTTCGTCCGCAATACCGATGCCTGTATCTTTGACGCTAATATCCAAATTATAAGCCTGTCCGTCACGCTCGCCGCTCACGTCCAAGAGAACATGACCTTCAGATGTAAATTTTATCGCGTTACCCAAAAGGTTCATAAGTATCTGATTGATCCGATCGCCATCCCCTACCAATCCCTCAGGCAGGTTCGGGTCAAGATTCACGATAAGATCAAGCCCCTTATTACGCGCAGTAACACCGGATAGTGCGGACACATCTTCGATGACATCTTTTAACCGAAAAGGCTCCGCGCAGATCGTCATCTCTCCAGCGTCTAGTTTTGAAAAATCAAGAATATCGTCAATTAAGCGCAAGAGCACCTCACCTGAACGCTCAAGCGTATCGACAATTTTTGTCTGGCTTTCTGTTAGTTTGGTGCCTTTCAGAACCTGTGCCATACCCAGAACCCCATTCATCGGAGTCCGAATTTCATGGCTCATATTGGCAAGGAACGTTGTCTTGGCGTTTGCACCTGAAAGCGCTTGTTTCTCAGCCTGAACTAAAGCGGTTTCTCGCGCTTTCAGCTGCGTCACATCGGTTAGCACGCCTATGATATATTCTTCACCTTTTTCGGATTGATAATAGCTCTTCTTAGATTCAACCCATAAAATATCACCTGCACTATTCGTTGTTTGTTCGATATTGTTGTTGTCAACTTTCGACGCAAAGACTTTGTCATCCGTCTCCCAAAAGCCACGCGCTTGGTCTTGCGGGTTAAAATCGAAATCAGATTTACCCAGTAACACCTCGCGCGGGTAGCCCAGAAAATCGCAGAAAGCCTGGTTTACTTCGACCCAACAATGCTGGCGGTCTTTGACGTAAACGGGATTGGGGAGGAGATCGATAATCCGCAGGAGAACATCAAGATCTTCGGCTCCAGCGGCCTGGTTTCCATGGTGAAATGTTTCGAAACTTTGCAAATCTACTCCCTAATTTCAACCATAGGTATAGTAACAACCTGAAGCACAAGTTAATTTCTGCGCATCTATTATACTAAAATTCAGTCTTGCCGCGCGCTGGCCCAAGCTTCCAATTTCGCTTTAATCGCGGCTTCTCGCCCATCGCCTTTCGGCGCGTAGAATGTTTGGCGCGCCATATCGTCAGGAAAGTAATTCTGACCTGAGAAACCTGTTTCCGTATTGGGGTCATAGGCGTAGCCATCGCCATAGCCGATATCTTTCATTAGCTTGGTCGGGGCATTTAGGATGTGCTTTGGCGGAGGCAAGCTGCCCGTGTCTTTGGCGGCGCGCATCGCGGCCTTATACCCCGCATAGACGCCAATGGATTTTGGCGCTGTCGCCAGATGAACCACCGCATGGGCCAGACTAAGGTCCCCTTCCGGACTGCCCAAACGTTCATAGGCGCGCGCGGCTTCGGATGCGATCATCAGCGCGGTTGGATCGGCCAGCCCGATATCCTCGCTGGCGAAACGTATAAGGCGGCGCGCGATGTACCGCGGATCTTCGCCGCCATGTATCATCCGCGCATACCAATAAAGCGCCGCATCGGGATCACTACCGCGCATGGATTTATGCAAAGCGGAGATAATATTATAATGCTCATCCCGGGATTTATCATAAGCGGGCGCGCGTTTCTGCAAGAGCGCCGCCACGCCAGCCGCATCGAGTTTTTCTTCGCCCGCAAGAAACACCTCATCCGCTAAAGTCAGCAAATACCGTCCATCCCCATCCGCAAATCCAATGAGTGTATCCCGCCCGCTTTGGTCCAAGGGAACCTCCCGTCCGACATAGGCGGCGGCACGGTCCAGCAAATCATTGAGGGCCGCGTCGTCCAGCCGGTTGAGCACAAAGACCTGTGCGCGAGATAGCAAGGCTCCGTTTAATTCAAAACTCGGATTTTCCGTCGTTGCCCCGACAAGGG
>CAZSKH010000157.1:0-6187 GCA_964607395.1 uncultured Algimonas sp. | reverse complement strand
AACCAAGCGCTGGAGGTAAGGGCGATATCACCGCCCGTGATGCAGCCGCTGTCGCAGCATTTGATGCGTAATATTATCGTTTTTCGATAATATTTCTTGACGACATATGTCGTTTACCGCATATCTCTTTCCATCAAAGGAGAGAGATATGAAACTCAATACGCTTTTGAGAACTGCCGGTGCCATGGCCGTTCTCCTCACCGCGGGAGCCGCTTCCGCACATGACTCCAAACCCGAGGTCAAAGAGAGTTACGAGCTGTCAGGCTTTAGATAGGATTTCAATCGAAGGTGCCTACCATATAGATGTGCAGGTCGGTCAGCCTTTTTCGATCCAGGCGTCGGGATCAAAGAAAGACATGGCCAAGGCCGAGATTTATGTTGAAGATGGCGCGCTGGTCTTAGGGCGCAAAGACTCCAAGAAAAGCAATAAGACGTTTAATAATAAAGGCGTCGACATGGTCATCACAATGCCTGACTTGTCTGCGATGGACGTTGCCGGCGTGGTGACCGGAAATATTCGGGCGATTGATGCCGAAAAACTCAAGCTTGAATTTGCCGGTGTCGGGGGAGCTTACGCTCGCCGGAAAATGCGATGATCTGGAGCTCGATTTGGCCGGAGTCGGCGAATTAGATGGGCGTGATTTGAAATGCAAAGATGTAGATGTCGACCTCGCCGGTATGGGCGAAGCCAGCGTCAATGCGTCCGAGCGTATCAATGCGGATGCTGCCGGGATGGGGCAGATCAATGTCTACGGAAATCCAAAGGTCG
This sequence comes from uncultured Algimonas sp., assembly GCA_964607395.1. Lineage (GTDB taxonomy): Bacteria > Pseudomonadota > Alphaproteobacteria > Caulobacterales > Maricaulaceae > Litorimonas. The sequence continues at coordinate 5,418 of CAZSKH010000157.1, read as the reverse complement.
TACAGAAGTCGTCAACCTATATGTCAAAGCTACATATTAAATAGGTTTCCGATTATTCGCGATGCGCCGTGGTTATTTGTCCGCGGCGCATGTGTCTGGTTGTCGATATTTTTGTTGGAACAGAGCGGCATCGCTTAGGCGGCCAGGTCACGACGGGTGAGTTTAGTCTTAGGCGAAATGATGTTGTGAGGCCTCGGAACCTCCAAAAGAAAACGAATTCGGGATTTCCCAAATGAGGGAAGAGGTCATGAAGGTCCTCGCTTCGTTGCTAACGGGCCGCAGCTGTGGCGGCGTCCGTTTCAGCTAAGGTTAATGCAAATTAAGATATTTCCCCCTGCATTCGGCCTTATTTTTGCTTAAGTCAGACCATGACTATCATATGTGGGAGAAATTCTATGAAATCACTAATCAACGCTGCCCTTATTACGGGTTTGCTTTCCTTTGGCGCCGCCCCGGCATTTGCACAATCGGCGGATGTCAGCCCGACGCTCCTTATCGAAACCGGACCGAGCGATAATCCCGAATATCGCCGCATGATTTTCGTTAAATATCTGTCTGGCAATTATGTGAGCGTGAATTACCGTGCCTATAATCGTGCAGAATTTACACAAGTCCCGAATACAACGCCAAATGACGTGATCTCGGCCTGTGCAAATGGTCGGGCGTCTAGCTTATCTGAAATTCGCGCTTTTGAACGCGCGGAAGCCAAACGTGAGCGCCGGGGTCAAGCCCCGGAGATTGTTCGATTCTGCGTCAAAAATGTCTCGAATTGGGAAGGCGGCCAGCGCGCCACCTATCTTGATCCGATCTTCAACGGCATGCCCCACGCGGCCTCTCTCAATAATTAAGCCCTTATAATTAACGCTTAACAGTGAACCCGGCCTTGCATCCGGGTTTTCTAATATTCTCATTGACTACACATGTGGTCAATAGTATGACTACGGCTGTAATCAAAGGTGTTTAGTGTGAAACTCAAAATCAGCCAATCCGAACTCGACGTCATGGACGTGTTATGGCGCGAAGCTCCGTTGGGCTCGGCCGAAGTCGTTGCGAGATTAGAGGCTAAGAAGGATTGGTCTGCCCGCACGATCAAAACACTGCTGTCTCGTCTCGTCGAGAAGGGAGCTTTGACGACGGAACCCGATGGCAGGCGGTTTCTCTACACACCCGCCATTTCCCGCGATGGATATGTCGGCCCGGCGACGCGGCGTTTCGCAGATCGCCTTTTTGGTGGCCGCGCAGCGCCTTTGGTCGCCCATCTCGCAGAAGGCGATGGCCTCACCGATGCGGACATTGCAGAGATTGAAGCGCTTCTGGAAACCTTAAAAAAATGACTATAGAGGCGTTTCAAAACTGGGTCATTCAAACGGGACTGGTCGTCAGTCTTCTGATCATAATCATATTGCTTATCCGCAGGCCCTTCGCTTGGGCTTTTGGGGCGAATGCGGCCTATGCCTTGTGGAGCTTGCCACTGATACGTCTTTGTTTGCCCGGAGTGTCTGTTCCTTCTAACTGGGTGCCGAAATTTTTGCGGGAGCCGTCCTCGTCTCTCGCTGCGCCGCCCTTGTAGGGTCTTGCCGACGCCTTGCCACCTCCCGCAGGTCAGGTGGATATCATTGCGCCCGTTCAAATCGCGCCGCCTGATGTGATTAACTGGGGTATTATCATTATCACGGTCTGGCTTTGCATGGCTGTCCTTTGGCTCGGGTATCAATTGATCCAGCAGGCGCGGTTTAAATCGCATTTGATAGCTCAGAGCGCAGAGCCGGACCCGACACTCTCTGCCGAGATAAAGCGCGCCGCAGCCAACGTCGGTCTGCGCAAAGTGCCTAGGGTTCGAGTAGCCTCCGACGCGGCAGGGCCGCTGGTAACAGGCGTGTACACTCCCGTAGTTATTCTACCGAATGATTTTTCTGAAACCTTTGAAGTTGAACAAAGACATTTTGCGCTGGTCCATGAATTTGCACACATCAAGCGCCGCGACCTTTGGGTGGCGCTGGCGACACTGGTCTTCCGCGCAATTAATTGGCCAAATCCGCTGGTTCACTATGCGTCCCATAAATTGCGCGGCGATCAAGAAGCCGCCTGTGACGCTTTCGTGGTGAAGGTGACGGGCGGGGAAACCGCGCATTCCTACGCCGAAACGCTTGTGAAAGCGGTTCGTCAAGACGGTGCGACCTCACGAAAAAATGCGCATTTGGCTTTGTCGCTGACACAGTCTGTCACTGAAAATTCGGAAGGAGACTGATATGAAACGAGTGCTGAACTTTGGGGTAGCTGATCCCCTGACTATGGGCATGACCCATCCGATTGCGGACCGCCTAAAAACTCTGGGTCGTGCCAGACCTGTAACGTGGAAAAGCCGCTGTCTCGCGCTGGGTGCTATGGGCATGATCGCGCTGGCGAGCGCACCGATAACCATGGCGGAAAGTGAACTCAAAATAGAAAAAGCACTGGGCCATAAGATAACGGTTATTCCTGACATGACGGATAAGAAGCTCACGGATTTAAAATCCAAAATGGACAAAGTGTCTTCGGGACAAGCCGACAAAGAAATCGTGACAGAATTTTTGATGTTAGGTATCGAAAAGTTTGTCGCCAATTACGACGCTGACGACAAGATAATGAATATCAGATTCAGCATTCCCATACCTAATAGCCGAGAAGTTTTAGACACAATGCCTGAGTGGTTGGAGCGGTGCAAAAGTAAGGGGTACAGCGCCGATGTTATGCGGACGCAATATTCATGGGGGGCGGCGAGTGTGCAGTGCACCGTATTCCCTATGGCCAAACATCCCGTAGAAAAGAAATAGGTCAAATAAGAGATTTCAAAAGGAGACGAAAAATGAAAAACTTACTGAACTTTGGGGTGTCCGATCCCTTAACCCTGGGCATGGCCCATCCCGTCGCGGACCGCTTAGAGAGATTAGGTCGTGCCAAGCCTATATCCACGCTCAGCCGTATGACAGCTTTCGGTTTTATTGGGGTGGTCGCCACGTTAACAGCCCCATTTTCCATTGCGGGGGAGACTTTGGCCGTCGATTCAAGTCATGCGATGGAATTATGGTTCGTTCCTGATCGTGAGGCGATGTATATGGAGGAGCTTGAAAGACGTTTGGAAGCCGTTCGAAGAGGTCTGCAAGAACAAACCTATGTCACCGAATGGAAAGATGACGGAACGGGGACTTTAAGGGAGAACCAAATCTATGTATATGTTAGTGGGACTGATGATAAAATCACCCTTGAAACGACCGACGCTAACGGAAAACGTATTCCACGTTTGAATGCGGCCGAGGTGGTTGCTGCGGTAGAGCCTGAATTGATGAAATGTGTTGAGCAAACCGGAATAAGTAAATTACCTCTCACATTCCAAACATCTCTTGATATTGTTCCTGAATATGCTTTGGCAGGTCCTCATACAGTGCGTTGTACGCCTGGAGATAAAGCGGCACGGGCTGCGCTAACGAATGACCAGGAACTCGAGGGTTTAAGACAATCTCCTGAGATTAAAGAGGAGCAACGTCTTGCCATGATGCGAGGTATCAAAGCTCGCGGTCTCAGAGAGGCATTTGCGAAAAAAAATCCGAATCCTACTCGGCAGGAAAAATATGACCATTGCATCGACAAGTTCACGATCTTAGATCGCGAATATAATTTTCTGGGTCACCAAGCTAAATCGGATGAAGAAATTTTAAAAGCTTGCGATAAACTTGATGCGCGCGAGTATAGCATCTCCGAATAAACCCTTCACCAGTCCGAACTTGTCTGGATTAAAGCCTCGCAAGTTTCTGCGCCTGACCCTTTGAACCCCGGGGCAGGTGCTCTTATATCTATATTATGAACAAATGGCTCCCTTATCTTCTCGGCACCGCACTATTGGGTGGCCCTGCCACGGCACAGGCTCAGCAAGCCCCTGCTGATATCACGCGTGTCATGCCGTCATCGCAGGCACAAGTGCAACTTTCCTATTCTCCTGTTGTGAAACAAACCGCGCCGGCGGTAGTGAATATCTTTACGTCCCGAACGGTGACGACCCGCAGCCGGTCTTCTTTCTTTGATCAGATGTTTGGCATGCAGCGCGCCCCGCGAGAGCGGGTTGAAAGCTCGCTCGGGTCGGGCGTGATTGTCCGGGGGAACGGCATCATCGTCACCAATGCGCATGTCGTGAAGGGCGCAGATGAGCTGAAAGTCGTTTTGAATGACCGCCGCGAGTTTTCGGCCGAGGTCGTTGCGCAGGATGAAGAGACGGATTTGGCGGTTCTACGCATAGATACCAGCGGCGAAAAAATGCCGAGCTTGCGGGTTGGCGCAGATACAGATCCTGAGATTGGCGATATTGTTCTGGCCATCGGCAATCCATTTGGGGTTGGCCAGACCGTGACATCAGGCATAATTTCCGCATTGGGGCGGACGAATGTGTCCGATATTTCCAGCGCCATCCAAACCGATGCAGCGGTAAATCCGGGTAACTCCGGCGGTGCGCTCGTGAATTTGAACGGCGAGTTGATCGGCGTAAACACGGCGATTTTCTCCCGTTCGGGTGGCTCTAACGGGATTGGTTTTGCCATCCCGGCTGTATTAGTTGAACGTGCGATTGACTCGGCTTTGTCAGAAGGCCGCATTGTTCGCCCATGGATCGGCGCGCGCACAAACAGTGTCGACGCGACCATGGCGGCTGCGCTGGGCCTCGACCGAGCGAAGGGGGCTGTTATTAATGAACTTCTTGACGGCGGACCGGCCGACAAAGCGGGATTGGATAAGGGCGATGTCATACTGTCGGTAGGCGGAACGGATATTAATGATGACAGCGGTTTGCGGTTTAAGCTTGCAACGCTGAAGCCACGCGAAACCGTCGAGATTGCCTATGTTCGCGATGGTAGAAATCGCAAAGCTCGGGTCCGTGTCGATATTCCGCAAGAAAGCCCGCCCCGAGATGAACGCGCGCTTGAAGGTATCCACCCCTTTAACGGCGCAGTGATTGTCAATATGAGCCCAGCCTTAGGTGAGGAGCTTGGGTTTGATCCTTATTTGGAAGGCGTGATGGTCTTGAAAGTTCGTAGGGGGTCCGCAGCGAATTATAATCGGCTGCGTCCAGGAGATCTGGTTCTGAACGTAAATGACACCTCAATAGAGACGTCGCGTCAGATGGAATCCATCCTGCTGTCCGAGCCTGTCGATGTGGTTTGGGATGTTCAAATTGATCGTGATGGCCGAATCGGTGCGCTGCCTATTCGCTATCTTCCGCCGCAAAACTAATCACAATCGCGCCGATTCTGCGGTAAACCTTGTCCGCAAGGCCCATAATTCCGCACTCATGGAGTATTCATTTACTTTTAGATAGCTTCTGCCATATCCCGCATTGGGATGGTAACAGGGGGATTCACATATGGCTGACCGCAAACAGGACGAGTATAGACC
>CAZSKH010000156.1:0-6194 GCA_964607395.1 uncultured Algimonas sp. | reverse complement strand
CAGGACGTGACTTGCTAGAACGTGATATGGGTCGCCGGAAAAATTATCAAGACTACATTGAGCGCACGAGCGGCTTCTTCCCGCTGCCGCCAAAAAAATAAAAGCGGCTCAAAACGCAAAAAGCCCGGTCGTAACTACCGGGCTTTTTCGATGGCAACTTAACACGCGCCTTAAATAAAAATCCGAGTATGCGTTCCCGGGACGGGCGTTCCCATAGTTTGAGGTCCAGATTTTCGTTTACCTCTCGCCGGCCTTACCTTTGCCTGTTTCACCTTTGGCGGCTTCATCATTGGCTGTCTTGCGTTTGGCTGTTTTCCCGTTTCGTCACCGCCCAACGGGTCTGGCCCGAACCGGTTCGAACCACGGGTGCCCGGCTGCACGTAAAGATACAGGAGGTAAAGACTCACGATTGGGATTAGGCCGATCAAATAGAGCCACCCACTTTTATCAAAATCATGAAGCCTTCTGACCGACACGGATATCATAGGAATACACGTTCCGAGAACCAAAAGAGACAGGGCAAGCGTCAACAGGCTTCCGAGCGCACCAAGGTCGACGCTCGTACCTATCAATAAGCCCACGTATAATAGGATAAAATAAAGGAACGCCCACCAATATTCAGATCGCGAGGCCCGCCCACTAAATTTCGCGTAATTTCCATATAGTGCCATGACGGCATCAATAAATCCCACAAGTCTCTCCCCCTAAATGTTGTCTAGGGGTAATCCGTATCAAAACTTCCGAATTGAACCGTTAAAAATGAAAGTTAAGAAAATAAAAAACCGGGCGCAACGGCCGGGCCGAAGCCTTACCCAAAACCTCGCGGTTTCAGCGCTTCGTTGTAATTCATCCCCCGGATGAATTACCGGCGCTCGACAAAAATCGACCCAGTGGGTCGATTTTGTTACCTACGCATGTTTGAAAATCCGGCGGCGCTCTACGCTGCTTGGAATATTCATGGACTCGCGATATTTTGCGACTGTGCGGCGGGCAATATCAATGCCTTGATGACGCAGGAGCTGAACCATTTTATCGTCTGAAACGATAGTCTTGGCGGTCTCCTCAGAGATCAGTATTTTGATCTTGTGACGCACGGCTTCCGCAGAATGGCCTTCCCCGCCATCGAGACTCGGAATGGCTGCGGTGAAGAAAAACTTAAGCTCAAATAATCCGCGCGGCGTGTGCATATATTTACCTGATGTCACACGGCTGACCGTGCTTTCATGCATTTCAATCGAATCGGCAACATCGCGCAGTTTCAGCGGGCGTAAATGGTCAATCCCGAAAGCAAAGAATCCGTCTTGTTGTTTAACAATTTCGGAACTAACTTTCAGGATTGTTCGGGCGCGTTGATCCAAAGACTTCACTAGCCAATTGGCATCTGCATGACATTCTGAGATAAAATTGCGCGCGGCATCATCATCAGAGCCCGCTTTTTTTATCTCATTATAATAACGTTTATTGACCAGAACGCGGGGTAAAGTATCGGCGTTTAATTCCACGGACCAACCCCCATGCGGCGTCTCGCGAATGAAGACATCAGGCTCGACGGCGCCTGCCATGGTGCCGCCATAGGCTTGGCCCGGTTTCGGGGAAAGCTTGCGCAGCACCCCAATCATGAGCTTTAATTCGTCGATCTTCACATCACATAATTTGGAGAGTTTTGAGAGATCGTGCTTTGCCAGTAATTCCAGATTGTCCAAAAGCGCTTGCATCGGCGCGTCCAAAACGCCCATTTCACGCAGTTGCAGGCCCAAACATTCCGGCAATGATGTCGCGAAAATCCCTGTTGGCTCGAGTGTTTGAAGCTGAAGCAATATAGATGAAATTTGTGCTTCGCCCACTCCGAGGTTTTTAGCCGCCTCTGCAAGGTTCATCCGCATATAGCCTGCATCATCAACATGGCCGGCGAGATAATCCGCGATCAGGCGATCTCGAACAGATAATCTCAAATGGGGCAGCTGGCTTTGAATATGCTCGCTGAGCGTAACTTCAGCTGCATTATTCGCCATGGGGTCATAATCGCCCGAGCCTGAAAAGCTGCCATTACTGTTATTGCGGGTCCAATCGACGGAACCGCCGACATCAGCTGCGGTCGATTCAGGGGCCAGTGCGTGGTCCGGTGTGTCCATGTCGGACATAGCTTCGCCCGATGTCACCGTATCGGTAGACAACGTCGGCGCTTCACTTGCAGCGTCCACAGCCTCACCGCGCCGATTTTCATCGCCCGTGCCGCGTTCCAGCAACGGATTCTTTTCCAACTGCTCTTCGACAAAAGCCGAGAGTTCAATGTTAGAGAGCTGCAACAGCTTGATCGCTTGCTGCAATTGCGGCGTCATGGCGAGCTGTGCGCCCTGCCGTGCCTGTAATTTTGGGGCCAAAGCCATACCCAAACCCAATCTGTTCACCATGCCGGTTTGTTCCGGCTTTGGGATTGTGTAGCCCAGAAGGCTTAATATCCGGTTTGCGGCATGAAAATTGCTTTTGGGCTGCGCATTTCCAGTTTTCACACATGACTCTCAAGACAATGTGACTAGGATTCAAACCCTACACCCCCTAAGTCCCGCCATCTTTTACGACCCATAGGACGGTGACCATTTTGTCTCTCTCATTTTATTCTAAATCCGCTTTTGCAACCGCTCTCATGGTTTGCTTGGCCGCTCCGGTTTATGCCCAATCCTCGAAAGATGATGTTGTCATCGTGACCGCGCAAAAGCGTGAACAAAGCCTGCAAGAGGTCCCGTCTTCTGTCGCGGTTCTGCGCGATGATGTGCTGGATACGATCACATCGGGCGGTGAAGATATTCTCGCTTTGTCCGGCCGCGTCCCCAGTCTTTACGCCGAAAGCTCTTTCGGGCGAACCTTCCCGCGCTTTTACATTCGCGGCCTGGGCAATACGGATTTCGATTTGAACGCTAACCAGCCCGTCAGCCTCGTCTATGACGGCGTTGTTTTGGAAAATCCCGTGTTGAAAGGCTTCCCCGTCTTCGATTTGGACCAAGTCGAAGTTCTACGCGGACCGCAAGGAACGCTTTTCGGGCGGAACACCCCTGCCGGTGCCGTGACATTTACCAGCGCCAAGCCGACCGAAGATACCGAAGGCTATGTCCGCGCCGCTTATGGCCGGTTCAACACGGTTGATTTGGAAGGCGCAGTTTCCGGCGCGCTGATTGAAGATAAGGTAAAAGCCCGCCTGTCCGGCCTTTATCAACGCAGTGATGATCGTGTGGAAAATCTAAATGAAAACGGCCCCGAAGGCGCGTTTGAGGAATATGCGGATTTCGCCGGACGTCTCCTCGTTGAAATTACGCCTGATGACAACTCGTCTTATCTCCTTAATGTCCATGGCCGCCGTCTACGGGGCGGTAGCCGGACTTTCTTTGCTAATGCGATCCAGCCCGGCACAAATGAGCTGGTCGACGGGTTTGACCGTTTCGAAGCGGCGAATGACTCCATTCAGGTCTCCGAAGTTGATAATATCGGCGTGAGCTTGACCGCTAATTGGGACAATGTTTGGGGCGGGACACTGACCTCTATCTCGGCTTTTGAGCAGGTCACCAACTTTGCGCGCGGTGATGTGGACGGCGGGGTTGGCGCGGCTTTCCTCGGCAACAGCTTTCCGGGCTTCATTCCCTTCCCAGCTGAATCTGCTGACGGCGTGACAGCGCACGGTCAATATACACAGGAAATTCGCTTCAACCGGGACTTTGGTAATACCCTCAATCTGACACTGGGTGCGTTCGCATTTCATGAAGATCTGGACTTGGAGAATATTTCCTACGACTCATTGTCTCCGGGTAATCCACTCAATGCCTTTGGAACGCAAAATCAGGAAACTACATCCTTGGCGCTCTTCGGCTCCGCCGCTTGGAAGGCCACGGATCGCTTGACCGCGACAGCGGGTTTGCGCGTGACGGATGAGGATAAAGATTTCACCGCCGAGCGGTTTATCGGACCTTTTGGCGCGCCGCCGCTCGGCCCGCTCACCGAAGACCTCGGCGATACAGTCCTCACGGGCGATTTCGCGCTTGACTATGTCTTGAACGATAACGTCAATGTCTATGGCCGCTACGCCCGAGGATTCCGCGCGCCAAATGCGCAGGGCCGGATTTTGTTCGGCGATTTCGTCACCGTCGCCGATACGGAAACTATCGATAGTTTGGAAACCGGCATTAAAACACGTTATCTGGATGGCCGCGCCACACTTAACGTCAGCGCCTATTATTTCGAAACCAAGGACCAACAGCTCACAGCCGTTGGCGGCGCGGGTAATTTCAACCAATTGCTCAATGCCGATAAAGTACGTGGTCAAGGCGTTGAGGTTGATGCGACTTTCAATCCAATTGAAAACTTACAATTTACTGGCGGCGTGTCTTACAATGACACCGAAATCATCGACCCCGATTTGCAAGCGGGAGCTTGCGGTGCGGCTTGTACTGTTTTGGACCCAATTGATCCGGTTACGGGATTGGCCTTTATTGACGGTAATTCCCTGCCGAATGCCCCGAAATGGATCGCCAATGCGACAGCTGGCTATAGTATTCCCGTCACGGAAGATTGGGATATTTTCGCATTTGGCGACATCGTCCACCGCTCCTCGACCAATTTCTTCCTCTATGAGTCAGTTGAGTTCAGCTCCGACCCGCTCACGGAGATTGGCTTGCGCGCGGGTGTTCGAAAAGATGATTTCGAGCTCGCCGGATATGTGCGTAATGTGACAGGTGTCGTGCAGGCAGAAGGCGGCGTTGATTTCAACAACTTTACAGCCTTTGTGAACGAGCCGACACTCTATGCCGTAGAAGTGACAAAACGCTTCTAACGAAGCAACTCATAGCTTTCTTGCGGCGGGTCTGCCATAGGCCCGTTCATGAAGCCCAGCGTCAAAATTTGCGGATTGACCCGCCCTGAAGATATAGCCTGTGCCGTGGAAACCGGTGCAGGTTTTTTGGGTTTCATTGTTGAGTGCCCGTCTAAACGGCGCCTGACCGTGATCGAAGCCGCCGCTCTCGCCCCACATGCGGGCGGTGTTCCCCGTGTTGCAGTAGCCGTCAATCCCTCGGACGATCTGATTGATCGTATTCTATCCAAGATGAAACCCGATTACATCCAGCTCCACGGCGATGAATCGCCCTCGCGCGCAGCAGAGATTGGCCAAAGGTGCAAAATCATCAAAGCCGTTGGCATCGCCTCTGATGACGATATGAAAGCCGCCGAAACCTATGCGGGTGTCGCGGACTTCATCCTCTATGACGCGAAACCGCCAAAAGGCGAAGCCGTGCGCGGCGGGCATGGCGTGGCGATTGATTGGGGCATTATCGCTCGCGCGCCGACGCCAAAGACCTTTGCGGTTGCAGGCGGCCTGACCCCCGAGAATGTGGCACAAGCCATCGCTGAAACTCGCGCGCCAATTGTCGATGTCAGCTCTGGCGTTGAAGTCAGCCCGGGCGTAAAGGACCCATTGAAAATAACTGCTTTTATGGACGCTGTTCGCAATGGGTAATCAATCATTTCCAGATGAAAATGGCCGTTTTGGCGAGTTTGGTGGACGCTATGTCGCCGAAACTCTGATGCCGCCAATCCTCGAGCTTGAGAAAGCCTATGAGGAAGCGAAGGCCGACCCAGAATTTCAGAAAGAACTCGATTATTTCATGACGCATTATGTGGGCCGCCCGAGCCCACTTTATTTTGCGGAGCGCCTGACAGAAGCCGCACACGGCGCGAGGATTTATTTCAAACGCGATGAGTTGAACCACACCGGCGCTCATAAGATCAACAATTGCATGGGACAGCTTTTGCTCGCGAAACGCATGGGAAAAAAGCGTATCATTGCGGAAACGGGCGCGGGTCAGCACGGCGTCGCCACAGCAACCGTGGCCGCGCGACTGGGCATGGAATGTATCGTTTATATGGGCGCAGTGGATATTGTTCGGCAGAAACCCAACGTCTTCCGCATGCGCCTCCTCGGGGCAGAGGTACGGGCGGTTCATTCCGGGACGGCAACATTGAAAGACGCAATGAATGAAGCCCTGCGCGATTGGGTCACCAATGTTGGCGAGACGTTTTACTGCATTGGGACCGTCGCAGGGCCGCATCCCTACCCCGCCATGGTGCGCGATTTCCAAGCCGTGATTGGCCGCGAAGCGAAAGCACAAATCCTGGACGCCGAAGGCCGCCTGCCCGACGCGGCGGTTGCC